>JAFDCA010000164.1 GCA_019313025.1 Deltaproteobacteria bacterium | reverse complement strand
TGGGTGAATTTATCAAACCTGATACACCTCACAGACTTACCGGAGAACAAAAACGTGTGGTTTCAAAATTGACGAAGGCTCTGGGTGGAAAATTTTTTGCTTGTCTTCTAACCGGCGTTACCGGGAGCGGTAAGACGGAAGTTTACATGCATATTGCAGCAAAGGCCATTGGCTTAGGTTATTCCGTTCTGGTTCTGGTTCCTGAAATTGCCCTGATATCTCAGACGGAAAGACGATTTAGGGCACGCTTTGGTGATCGTATTGCTATTCTTCACAGCGGACTTTCTGCCGGAGAGCGTTACGATCAGTGGGTGCGTATTGCAAGGAGTGAGGTCTCCATTGCCATTGGTGCCAGATCCGCTATTTTTGCACCTTTTACGAATATCGGCATTATTATCGTTGATGAAGAACATGACACTTCTTACAAGCAGGATAGCCGTTTGAGATACAATGCCAGAGATCTTGCCGTGGTTAGGGCGAAACAACTGAACGCTGTGGCCTTGCTGGGGTCTGCTACGCCTTCAATACAATCTTATTATAATGTAAAAACAGATAAATTTAAAGGTGTTACATTAACAGAGCGGGTTGAAGAAAGGTCGCTCCCCAAGGTAACAGTTGTTGATCTTCGAAAAAGCAGAGATGTTCGGGGAAGTCGTCGGTTTATCACTCCGGAGCTTTACAGGGCCATGGAAACGACGCTCGGACGTGGCGAGCAGGTGCTTCTTTTCTTAAACCGGCGTGGTTATGCCAGCTATCCGGTTTGCTCAGCTTGCGGTGAAGCAATACGATGTAAAAACTGTGATATTTCTTTGACATTGCATCAAAAGGCCAATGCATACAAATGTCATTACTGCGGGTTTACACGGGCGTCCGCTTCCAGCTGCACTTTATGTGGTTCATCTAAAATCATGCTTTTGGGGCTTGGGACCGAAAAGGTTGAGGCAACGGTAAAGATGCTTTTCCCTCATGCCTCCGTCGCCAGAATGGATCGTGATACAACCCGGCGCAAAGGATCTATGATAAAAATACTCAAAGGTTTAAGAAATCGGACCATTGATGTTCTCGTCGGAACTCAGATGGTGGCCAAAGGTCATGACTTTCCAAATATTACACTGGTTGGTATTATCTGTGCAGACCTCTCTTTGAATTTTCCTGATTTTCGAGCCGGAGAACGTACATTTCAGCTGCTGGCTCAAGTGGCCGGTCGCGCCGGACGGGGGGCTGTGCCCGGACGTGTTGTCCTTCAGACGTATAACCCCGGTCATTTCAGCATTATATCTGCCACTGCCCAGGACTTGAAGATGTTTTACAATGCCGAGATCGAGTTTCGAAAAAGCCTCCATTATCCTCCTTTTTCTAGAGTGGTTCAGATTAAAATCTCTGGAAAAAACAAAAAAAAGACCCGGCAGCATGCCCAGACAATAGGAGATCTTTGCAATACATTAAAGCAGAAGAACAAATCGATATCAAAGTCCCTTGAAATATTGGGGCCTATTGAAGCCCCGCTTTTTAAAATTGCCAAACATTATCGATGGCAGATTCTTTTAAAGGGTTTGGAGATCAAACCGCTCCATCAATTTCTTAATGATTTATGGCTCGAGAATAAAACCATCATCAACCAGCGCAATGTCAAAGTTGTTCTTGATGTAGATCCGATTTTTATGATGTAACATTAATAAATCAAGTTTCGCATCCTTAATTTTACGCAACCATAAACAGCAGAGTAGGACAATAAATGTTTTGGACTGCAACGTTAAAGGTCTTTTGACCCTATTCGGGTGTGAAACTGAATTTAAAATAAGAAGATGCGCCTTGACATTCTAGAAAATGCACCCTAAATAAGCTGTTCATATATTGGTGACTTGGTGATGGCCAAGGTTGTGAATAGGATATTTGGGCCAATATTAACCGGTTAATTTATTTAAGGACATTTTTAAAATGAAACTTAAACTTTTTTCCGTTTTTTTTATCACCCTTTGTATTTTTTGTTTTGGTAGCGGCGTATTCGGCGCTTCGAAACAAACAACTCCATCACCGTCTGCTTTTGTACCCGAAAACCGGTACACTTTCCCTACAGTTATAGATGGTACGGAAGTAACACATGATTTTATTATACAAAACAAAGGTGACGCACCGCTTGTGATTGAAAAGGTCAAAACCGGGTGAGGGTGTACCGCTGTCTCATATCCGAGACAGGTCCCTCCCGGCGGCGAGGGAAAAATTGTTATTAAAGTCGATACCGAGGGATACGGTGGAAAAACACTCACCAAAAAAATAACGGTCAAAACCAATTCTGTCGATAATTCCATGCTCCATTTGACCATTGGAGGAAATGTTGAACAATTTGTCGACATTGTTCCAAAGAGAGTTGTTTTGAATGGTGTTGCAGGCAATCCAGTAAATGCAAAGGTGAGGATCTTGCCAAAAGATAAATATCCATTTACCATTAAAAAAGCGAGGGCAACCAATAAAGAAAACATTGCCTTCACGCTGGAAAAAACTCAACGCTCAGAAAAAATGGAATATGTTCTGACGGTTGAAAATTTGAAAAAAACCCCGGGGCGTTATGTTGACACCATAAAACTAAAAACGGACAGCAAGGTACGTCCCGAGATTAGAATCTATGTCATCGGCAACATTCTCAAAAGGGCGGAAATCGAGAAACAATAAAGATGAAACATATCAAAGTGGTTGCTTTTGACTGTGATGGTGTCATGTTTGATACTAAGAAAGCAAACATGGCATATTATAACGAAATATTACAGCATTTCGGTCGGCCAAACTTGACGTCCGATCAGTTTGCGTATTGTCATAGCCACACGGCGGACCAATCGATTGCATACCTGTTTAAAGATGAAAAAAGCTTCATGGCAGCTCAGGATTATCGACAACGTATCAGTTATATTCCGTTTTTAAAATATATGGTTTTGGAACCCTATTTAAAGCCGCTGCTCGAAAAACTCCGGCCCAGATACAAGACCGCCATCGCTACAAATCGATCGGACACAATGGATCACGTTCTCGGCGAACATGGCCTGGAAGCGTATTTTGACCTGGTTGTAAGTTCCAATGATGTCGATCGTCCCAAACCTTATCCGGATCCACTGATCAAAATTATAGAACATTTTGAAATAGAATCATATAACACCTTATATGTGGGAGATTCGGAACTTGATGAAATGGCGGCAAAAGCTGCCGGTGTGCCGTTTGTGGCGTATCAAAACAGATCTCTTTCCGCTGATTTTCATATCAAAAGCTTAAAAGAAATTGCTCAGATACTCGATATCAAAATAGCGTAATAATTTATAACGTTTTTCAATGATAATTATAACCGATAATGTTAAAGATGCTCAAAAGGCCACCGCTTTCATCTTCATGAAAGCGGCCTTGCTTGTTGTCGCCGTCGTTTTAACCTTTTTTTATGACGGGTTAAAAACCAATTCCTATTCAAAAGAACCTTTCAAAAACAGTTCCGTTGGAAACCTGGTCCAAGATGATGTGGAAGATGGGTTATGGGACGGTCCCATTCTATTTTACAAAGGAAACGGAAAGCCCATTCACCTGATACTGGTGGAGAAAGCCCTCCAAAAGCTTCACTTATATTGTTATGACGGTCGCTATCAATTAATTAAGAGCTATGACTGCAGTACCGGAGAACAGCCCGGTAAAAAACAAAAGGAAAAAGACCAAAAAACTCCTGAAGGAATTTACTTCAATGTAAAGTCTTACCGGGATTCTAAAGTCACCCTGTTCGGCGACCGTGCCTTTGGATTGAGTTATCCTGATATTTTTGACAATCTTGAAGGCAAATGTGGCAACGGTATATTTATCCATGGATCCAACCAGACCATAAAGCCTTTTTCAACCAACGGGTGCGTGGTCTTAAACAATCGAGATCTTGCTGATCTGGATCGACGGACTTCGTTAAAAAAAACCCCTGTTATCATCGCAAACCATCTTCCTTACCGATTTGAGCCGGCTAAAAAACAACCGTCTGAACTAATGCTTTTATTCAAACAGGCCATGCTACCTGAAAGATACCGGTCTTTGGAACGAGATTTTAGGTATATTTCTGTTATCGGTTTTCAAAAGCGCGTGGTGGCAGTGGGTGAAGTCAGGATAAAAGACAGCAAGAATACACAGGGATTTTCAAAGCTCTACCTTTATCGGCCGGGGAAAGACCTTATGGTATTACTTAAGCGGGAGTGGAGCGAGGAATGATTAAAAGCTGTTTCAAAACCTTCCGCTCGTTGGTTTGAGCCTCTTGCAAAGCGCGAAGCTCATGGCACTAAATTTGTAGAACTCGGGCCATCACCCTCAAACAGCTATAAATTTTGCGTTCCACTTCGATAGGCGCTTTTTGGCAAAGACTTAAAAATCACTTGCTGAAAGGTTTTCTAATGGCTTTTAATATGTTCAAAGTGAGTCATTGATTCCCGAAGCCGTTATTTGCACCGCAGTCCGGGCACTCCCAGGTTATTCCGTTGCACGACATACCCCAGAAATTTTCCATCATGCATTCCTGGCAAATAGCGAATCCGCAACGGCATCTCCAGCAAAAAGGTGGATTTTTCCCGCAACAATGACATCCGATTTGTCGGGCTCTACGACGTTTTTGCCGATAAGATGTTTTTTTTGCAAAGTCTGTCATGTTCAATCTTTATACATTTGTTCATGACGACATCGATGCCCGCTTTTAGTAATAGAGACGCGGCTTCCTGGTTTTCGATACCAAGCTGCATCCAAAAAACCTTGGGTTTTATCCATATCGCCTCATGGGCATGGGGCAAAATCTGTTTGGGATTTCTGAATACATCCACAATATCCACGTTTTCTTTGATATCATCGAGGGCAGGATAGGCGGTTTGTCCCAAGATCTCTTTCTGGCCGGGTCTGACCGGAATGATGCTGTATCCATGATCTTTCAGATATCTGGCGACCCTATTGGATTCCCTCTCAGGTTTTGGGCTTAGGCCGAGGATTGCGATGGTCTTGGCGTGTTTAAGTATATTTATTATTTCATTGTCGCCGTTAATTATTTTGCCTGATTTCATGTGATAATCCCTTAAGCGGCCTTGCCGTCTCACAGAATTAGTGATAGGAATAAAAGCATAACCATTTTCGTGACTCGAAATTAATCCAACCGTGTATTTTTGTCAACCGGTAGCAGCCTTTAACGATACATAGAAAAAAATATCAACCGCCAACTGAGTCCATATGAAAAATAATAAAACATTATATTTGATAGACGGCAGTGCATATATTTATCGTGCCTACCATGCCATAAGGAGTTTGGCCAACTCAAAAGGCCTCCCCACCAATGCAGCATTCGGATTCACTCGCATGCTAATCAAACTGATAGAAGATCGATCTCCTGAATATGTGGTCATGTTTTTTGATGCCAAAGGGCCGACCTTCAGGCATGAAATATACCAGGACTATAAGGCGAACCGTCCTTCCATGCCCGAGGACTTGTCGATTCAGGTTCCGTATATAAAAGATATAACCCATGGATTCAACATACCGGTTGTTGAAATGCAGGGTTTTGAGGCCGACGATCTTATCGGTACTTTCAAATGTCAGGCTGAAAAAGCCGGATTTTTTGTTGTAATGGTTACAGGAGACAAAGATTTTGTTCAGCTTGTCACAGACAATGCTGTCATCTGGGATCCCATGAAAGAAAAAAATATTGATATCCATACGGTTAGAGATGAATTTGGTGTTGAACCTCATCAGATGATAGATGTGATGGCGCTTTCAGGTGATGCGTCAGACAATATACCCGGTGTTCCCGGTATTGGGCCCAAAACAGCCTTGTCTTTAATCAAAACTTTTGGAACCATGGAGCGTCTTTATGATCGCGTTCATACCATTACAAAGAAAAAACAACACGAAAATCTCGTTCAGCACAAAGACCAGGCTTTTTTGAGCAAAAAACTGGTTAAAATCCATATTGATGTGCCGTTTCCATTCAAGCCTGAAAATTTCAAATATACAACACCGGATAACAACAAGCTGTCAAAACTTTTTAAACATTTAGAATTCAGACAATTGCAGCAAGATTTTCCCAAACCATCCGATCTTTCAAAAAAAAATTACCGTGCAATATGTGATATGTCGACGCTTTTTGATCTGATTAGACAACTTGAAACAGCTGAAATGTTCGCTATCGATACCGAAACCACCTCAAAAGATCCCATGAAAGCAAAACTTGTGGGAGTGTCGTTTTCAATGAAGCCTAATGAAGCTTTTTACATCCCGTGTGCCCATGATTATTCAGAAGCTCCGGCACAGCTTGAGCTTAAAACAGTATTAAGCCAATTAAAACCTGTGCTTGAAAATCCGGACGTAAAAAAAATCGGGCAAAATGTAAAATATGACTGGATGGTCCTAAAACGTCATGGGATAAACTTGGTCGGCGTGATTTTTGACACCATGCTGGCGTCTTATCTGATTAATCCTTCAAAACGGGCCCACAACCTGAATCAGATCGCTCTCGATTTTCTGGATCACAAAACGATGACATACAAAGAAATTTCAGGTAAGGGGAAAAAAGATGTAAGTTTTGCCCAAATTCCCCTGGAAAAGGCGGTGCCGTATTCCTGTGAAGATGCAGATATAACGCTGATGGCCTATCATGTTCTAATGCCCTTGATCGACAAAGCCGGCCTGATGGAATTGTATAATAATGTGGAGTTGCCCCTTGTGCCGGTTTTGATGAACATGGAGATGACAGGGATTTGTGTTGACAGAGAGAAGCTTGCGGATCTTTCTAAGTCTTTTGAACACCAGCTTGAACAACTTGAAAGCATGATTTATTCAATTGCTGGAGAAGAATTTAATATCAAGTCGTCCCAGCAGTTGGGAAAAATACTATTTGAAAAACTCCAGCTGCCGGTTCAAAAAAAGACACGGAAAAAAACAGGATATTCAACAGATGTTAATGTTCTGACAGTCCTTGCAGGCAAGCATGAACTCCCGGAGCTTGTTTTAAGACACAGGACCCTTTCCAAATTGAAATCAACCTATACGGATGCTCTACTTGATCTTGTTCATCCGGAAACCGGAAGGATCCATACATCCTTCAATCAAACGGTTACAGCTACCGGAAGATTGAGCAGTTCTGATCCAAACCTTCAAAATATACCCATCAGGACAGATGAAGGAATGGAAATTCGCAAAGCATTTGTTCCCAGAAAAGGATGGATCCTGGTTTCAGCCGATTATTCTCAGATAGAACTCCGCATCCTGGCTCATTATGCCGACGATGATATTCTA
>JAFDCA010000163.1 GCA_019313025.1 Deltaproteobacteria bacterium | reverse complement strand
GGCCGAAGCTTTGGTCTCTCTATTATGATCGAAGCGATCTTGCCGCCGACTTTTACGACGAGTTGCTGTTCGAAAAAAAGACTTTCAAAAACCTCTCCCGGCCAAACAGCCCGATCATCGCCATCAATGCCACCGATGCCGCATTGGGTTCCCAGTTTACGTTCATCGGTTCCCAGTTCGCTCCCATCTGTACCGACCTTTCATCTTTTTCTGTTTCCAGGGCGGTCACAGCTTCTTCGGCCGTTCCCGGGGCGTTTTCAAGCGTCATATTAAAGAATTATGCTGGGACCTGCGACTACCACCTGCCGGAATGGGCCCTCAAAGCCCTGAAGGGGAAAACAACCAGCACCCGTCAATATCACCATGCCAAAAACCTGCAAGCCTATCTTGACGTTGAGAATTACCCCTATATTCACCTTTTTGATGGCGGCATTTCCGACAATCTGGGTATTCGAGGAATTATTAATGCCACGCTGGTCAAAGGCGATATATGGAAAAAGCTCGTAGAAGTGAATTTGGAGAAGACAAGCAAGATGGCCATTATTGTCGTCAATTCCCGTAAAGATCAGGATGTCAGTTTTGCCAAAAAAGATTATTCTATACCCTTTATTGATACATTAGGGGTTGCTTCCTCGGTCCCTCTTGATCACTATTCTTTTGAGACCATGGAAGTTTTAAGAGATAACATGAAACGCTGGCAAGAATCCATCACAAAAGGACGCTGTAAAGAGATGAACAGCAAGGCTAAAAATGATGGCAAAAGTGACTCAACGGGAAGTCATGATTGTGCGGCCAAAACCTATTTGATTGAAGTAGGCTTTGATGCCTTAGTAGACAAAACGGAAAAGGAGCACCTACAAGAATTGCCAACCTCCTTTAATCTTGAATCTGAAGATGTCGACCGCCTAAGAAAGGCAGCCAAGCTTATCCTTCAAGAATCCGATGAGTTCCAGGATTTAATTGGGAGTTTGAGATAAGATTTATTGGGTATTGTAAACGGTCATTTTAATGGTTCAGCAATCATAAACAATAATAAATAGAAGAAGGAGGGGGTAGCCATGTTGATTAAAAGGAAGTGTCTATGTGTCTTTTTTTTGGTAAGTTCGTTATTTTTTATCCAGCCCGCATGGGCGGAAAACCCGGGTTCCTATGATACCCCCTAAGACAAATTCAGTTTAAATGCCGGATATTTTATTTCAAATGTTGACACGGACCTCAGCATTGGTGCGGGTTTGGGTCTTACCGTCAACCTTGAAGACCTCCTTAATTTTGACTCCACCAATTCGGTATTTAGAATAGACGCCTTTTGGCACTTCACGGAGAATCGACGACACCGGCTTGATCTGACATGGTTTTCGTTACGCCGAGATGGATCCAAAACAATTGGACGAGACTTTACCATTGAGGACGACAATGGTAATGAAATTAATATCCCTGCCGGCACTCAAGTAGATAGCAAGTTTGACCTGGATATTTATAGGGGCAGATACAGCTACTCGTTTTTTCAAGATGACCGAATGAATCTTGCCTTTTCAATCGGTGCTTATATCATGCCAATTGATATCGGACTAAGAGCCTCAGGGCTTATTAATGTTGATGAAACCGAAAGATTTACCGCACCACTGCCCACCTTTGGACTTCGGGCAGATTTTGCCATTACACCCAAATGGTTTTTAAGATCTAATTTCGAGATTTTTTATTTAGAGATCAAAGAATTCACAGGCACTATCTACGAATCAAATGTTGCACTTGAGTATATTCCCTGGAAACATTTTGGATTCGGTCTTGCTGGAAATGTATTTAATCTTAGTATAGAAGCAGATGGAGAAGATTATCCGGGGATTGATTTCAAGGGTGAAATCGAATTTAAATACTCAGGTCTGTTGCTTTATGCAAAGATATTTTTTTAGATTTATATCCAAATGTTGCAGCCCGATACAGTTAATTTAATGGAATGTTAAGAAATGTTGAAGTTGTCGTTGCCAAGAGGATCGGACGTGAAACGGAAAGGCAACTCCGTGAACACTCACAAGGAGGAGATTTATAATGAAAAGCACTATTAAATGGTTTGTTTGCGCAGTGTGTTCCGGTGTTCTGGTTGCCGGGTGCGCAGGCGGTACTAAGCTTACCCATACAAACATGGATGAGACATACAGGGGAAAACCCGTATCAAACATTCTGGTCATCGGGGTAACGTATAAAGAGAAAGAGGAAGTTCGGCGATCTTTTGAAGACCAGTTTGTCGCACAGCTAAAAGCAGCTGGGGTTGAGGCCATAGCGAGTGGAGATGCCATTTCTATTCCTGAAGACATGAAGTTGAAAAAAGACACGATATTAAAAGCAGTTAATCAATTTAATAATGACGCGGTAGTCATTACGCATTTAATCGGAAAGGAAGAAAAAGAGGCCTATACCCGTTCGGATCGAGGGCCATCAGGGTATTACAGCTACTATGGCTGGGCTTACGGTCATTCCCACACTCCCGACTATTTGAGTACGAATACCACAGTTCGCTTGGCAACAAATCTATACGACGTTAAAACAGAAAAACGTATATGGTCAGGAGAGTCCCAAACATTAAAGGCGGGTTCAGTAGATCAGGTAATTGATGATGTGATTAAACTGGTGATTCAAGATTTACAGATAAACGGCTTACTGCCAAAGAATTAGAAACAGAAAATTAGAAAGGAGAGAGAAATGAAACGAACAAGGATTTTTTTAATCGCACTGGCTGTCCTGTTGCTGGGAATTGTAAGCGCAAATGCACAACAAGGTTTGATTGAAACAGTAGCCAATGGGTGTAAGATGGAGATTGAAAAATACTGCGGTCAGGTAACGCCGGGGCAAGGCCGTGTTCTGGCCTGCCTTTTCGCTCATGAGGATAAGCTTTCAGGAAAATGTGAGTATGCACTATATGACGCCGCTGTTCAGCTTGAACGGGCGGTTGCAGCCCTCAGCTATGTTGCAAACGAATGCGATGCGGATTTGGATAAGTATTGCGGGTCGATTGAACCTGGTAAAGGACGTCTTCTAGAATGTCTCGAAAAGCACGACAAACAGGTAAGCGGGCGATGTAAACAAGCCATAAAGGATGTCGGGCTAAAATAAGCTTATTGGGGTTTTAAAACTCTATCATGTATTTTTGCCTTCCGGTAATTATTTCACATGAAGAATGACATATGAAAAGCGTGAGTTATCACGAAGATCTCACGCTTTTCATCTTTTGAGAGGACAACAATGGTCGAGTGTTATGTATAAGATTCAATGGTTGAAATATCTTCTGATTTAAACAGCTACGCACTTTATAGTGATTTAGAGGATTGGTGTAAAACCGTTGACATTTTCAAAAACTTCATAAGAAGGCTGACTCCAGATACATGCCAATTTCCGATTATGGCCAGATATATCAGGCTATAACACGCCAGCTTTCGATAGCGTAATCTCTAATGAAGCATAACAATTTTGTGTAGTCTCATCTTGGAACTAAAATTTCTGAATTTTTTATTTATTTTTATTTTAATGGGCTTTTGAATTGACAAATTCTATAAAGTTATATCAAATAAGTATTAATAGATTTCTTATAACTTTTTTCAAATGTGTTTGGTTTTAGTGTTAAAATCATGAAACCAGGTAGCTACACTATTTTATTTATTATACTTGCCATTTTTCTCTCCTTTTTCACCCCTCTTAATGGACTTGGCTTAAGTGTATCTACAGATCACATGTATGCCGAACCTTTCAGGCAAGAATCATATATAAATCTTAAATTCGCTTCAATTTTAAAAAACGATATTGAGTTTGAAGAGGAAACATCTGAAGATGATTTGTCGATTTATTTACGTTTAAAAATTGACTATCTACATGATCTTGAAATTTCTTTCTATAAAATAAATCGCGTCTGTTTGAAAAAAATATTAGTTTTTTGCAAATCCTCTCGTTCGCCTCCCTTCATTTAGCTATTCCTATATCATTTCAGCATTTAGAGCAGTTAACGAATATATAGAACCAATACATTAGCACAACAACACAATAGTTAACAAAAATCTTTTTTCCATAAATTTTCATTAACATCTTTCAGGATAAATAGGGAAAGTTATGAAAACAGGCATTGTGAAATGGTTTAATGTAAGAAGGGGATATGGTTTTATTGAGATGAAAGAAGAAGGAGAAGAGGTATTTGTCCATTACACGGCTATCAATATGCCCGGATTTAAAGTCCTTTCTGAAGGCAATAGTGTGATCTTTGACTTAGAACAGAGTGATCGAGGCCCTAAGGCGATTAATGTTATCAAAGTTTAG
>JAFDCA010000162.1 GCA_019313025.1 Deltaproteobacteria bacterium | reverse complement strand
CCAGGAAGCGATATCCATATGAGGATCTGTTCATTTATGGCGCCAGTTGTGCCTGCTGCAAAAACCATCAGAGGAGACAAAATTTATATGGCCTTTTTTAAACTCATTGGAGGTAAATTCTGGGAAGGAAACGTCGCGAAATTTGGTATTTCGTCAAGCAACCAGATTATCGATACCACCGGTGCTACGGCCACGCGGCCCAATGGTGCCATGAGGGTGGATGCCGTACCATACTGGGCGACATTCGACTGGGCCGATATCACCAAATACAACTATATTCATAACTCAAACAGGAATATTTACACCTATCTGGCAGGTTTAACCCAATTTGATTCGAGCAATTCTGACTTGACAGCGACCATCCTCGGAAATCCAACCAAAAGTGTTTCAGATATCATAGATTATGTTCGAGGGGCGGATGTCTTTGACGAGGACGGCGACAGCAATGTTACGGAAAACAGACCCATTATTACCGGAGACGTCCTTCACAGCGAACCTTCTATTTTTCAATACAGATATGCTGGCGGTAATTCCAAGACAATGGTCTATTTTGGCGCAAACGACGGGATGCTTCACGCGGTTTTAGATGCAACAGAGAGTTCGGGGGCTGACCCGATTCATTACGGTACCGAGGAATGGGCGTTTATTCCTCCTGATCAATTGCCCCGCTTGAAAGATATGATAGAGGGTGTGGGTCATCAGAATTATGTAGACGCCACCCCAAGGATTTACTTTAAGGATGTAGACCACGACGGTTTGGTGGAAACGGCAGACGGCGATAAGGTTGTTCTTATATGCGGCGAAAGAAAGGGAGGCACCGGTTACGTTGCCTTGGACGTGACCGATCCTTTTTCTCCGCAATATCTTTGGAGGATCAACAAATCTGATGATTCTGCACTCGGCTGGTCAGCCCCCACAACGGTCATTGCGGAGTTGGGTGAGACCTGGTCCGAGCCTCGGTTCGGTGTTGTCAAAACCACGGATGGTGATACCATCGGGACGCCTGTATTTTTCATCGGCGGAGGATATAGTTCAAATAATTCCTCGGGAAAGGCCGTCATTGCCGTTAATGTGCTGACCGGTAGGGTCGTGAAAAAATTCACCACCGGTATGAATTACAGCTTTCCGAGTACCGTCCTTGTTGTGGATGAAAATGACAACGGCTTTGTGGATAAAGTGTATGTGGGCGACCTTGGCGGCCAGATGTGGCGCTTTGCGAGTTTTGTAGAGAGCTACGGTAATCCTTTGGCTTTTCCCGATTGCAACGAGAATATACACACATGGACCGGGCAGGTCTTTTTTAAAACAGATAATAGCAACTTCAGAAAATTTTTCTATCCTCCGAGTGTTACCCTTGAAAAAGGGTTTGATATGGTTTTTATGGGAACCGGGGACCGGGAAAATGCCTGTTGTAACAATAGTAACAATATTTGCAGTTTTACCGGACCTGATATCATTGCTGCCGTGAAGGAAACACATTCTTTAACCACCATCGTCGGCGAAACGGATCTGGCTGATGTGACGGATCCGACAGCCGCATCTCCAGATTTAAATGCATCGGGTCGAGGATGGTATATCCGGCTGGTGAATGGCAGCGGCCATGCTGTGGGAGAAAAGGTACTGTCAGAAGGAACGGTTTTTTACAAAACGTTTTATATTACAACTTTTACGCCCAACAATGATTCCATTGTGACCGGAGGCTATGGCAAACTGTATGCGCTGTCGCATTTGACGGGTGCGGCGGTTCTCGATTTTAATAATGATTCAAAATTGGAACGTATTTCATTTATCGGAGAAGGTATCCCTTCCAAACCGGTGATGCTGATAACCAGGACCGACACAAAATTATTAGTATCAGTGGGAAGTGGAAATTCGGGTACTGCCGACCCGAGCTTAGAAAGAGGCGTTAAAAGTGTGGATCCGCTGCTTCCGCCGATCAATTTTTTTTATAGATTTTGGAAAGGGATGTATTAGTTTATTTCGAAATGCCCAATTACTGTGATGCAAGCCTCTTCAAGATACCCACATAGTCCCATGTATCCTACAATTTTTCATCGGCTCGCGCCTCAGAATGTCGGTATATCGAAAGATTCAACTTGCTTTTGAACATATCATCTGCATTTTTGAGATAGCTGCAGTTATTTTTTAGTGCTACTGTAGATCGATCTGCTCTATAGCTATTGTCAGAATAACATTCCGTTTCATCCGCCGGATGATTTCGTTTAGATCTGCAAGAACTCGCAAACAAAAGCGCGTAATAGAGAACATGTCCATGGCTTTTTAGAATATCGTTCAGTAGTTTGATTTTATGTTTTAATTTTAAATACTTCGAAGATGTTCTCTTTAACGCGCTCTAATTTACTCAGACAGCTTCCCGACCTCAACGAAATCATCCGGCGGCTTACGGTAAATTGTGACCATTATTCATTCAATCGGAACATATTTTTGGCAACTGCTATAACTCCATTGGGCGGGGTCCATCAAGATTATGGATCGATGTTTCCATAATGACCGATGCCGCCTTTGCCGATTTTCTTGATGGAGAACAACGCTTGATCAGCTGCGGCCAAAAGAGAATCCACATCGACGGCATGTTCGGGAAAAGTGGCTATTCCACAGCTGGCTTGAAGCTGTACCGATTTACCTTTGCTGAGTAGATAACCTGTCGCTTTAATTTGAGATTGAATTTGTGATGCTTTGATTGCAGCTTGATGCTGGTCTAAACCTGGCAGAACCACTACAAATTCGTCACCTGCGTAGGCCACGGCATAAGCTGGTGATTCGATGGCATTGCGGATGGTGGCTGCGACTTCCTGAATCGCATAGCTACCGTATAAGTGACCGTGAGTATCCACAACCGTCTTGAAATTGTCCAGGTCCATGAAAAGAAGCGATAATCGGGTTTGATTATTTTTGGAGGTTTCGATCAAACCAGCCAAAGACTGGTAAAGAAAACGCTGATTATACAGGGAAGTTAAATTGTCACGGAAGGACTGCTCACGAAATCTTTGCTCGCTGGCTCGTAATGTTTCTTCGGCTTCCTTGCGCTTGGTAATATCCACCAGAGAAATGACAAGCCTCGATAGGGTATCTTCATGACCTGCAAGAATCAAAGCTCGAACAAGGACACTTTTCTGTTTTCCTTTCAATGTCTGAATTATTTGTTCTCTTTCCCGTTGAATCGTACCTTGAGCCAGCATCAGAATAATTTCTTCCGCCATTTGTTGGAATTGGCTGCCCAGTATCATCAGGGGAAATTCCGACATAAGAATGTTCTTGTCCTGTACTTCCAACAATTCATAAAACGCATCATTACAGTCAACTGTTTTAATAAGTGACATACAATGTGGAACTTCTTCGGGATGCTGCCGCAAGTAATGGCTTAAATTTGAGACACCTGATTGACAAAGCTGTTCAAGATAGGCTTTGAGTTCAGAGGCATCCCGTTCCATCATGGCAATGGGTGCTGACTGGAATAACAAGCGATAGCGTTGTTCGCTTTCCTCGGCGGCTGCCTGGGCCTGTTTCAAGTTGGTAAAGTTTTCCACAAAAGCCATGGCTCCCGACACGTCACCAGTGGAATCTACAACAGGACTTATGTAAAAGCGTAATTCCAGGCACTTTCCATTATCGTTTATGCAAGAATAATCGCGAATAATTGATTGTTTGGTTTGCCAGCAGTGACGGATATCATCACTGACTCCCGAATCAATCAGGGACTGAAATTCAAAAATATTAATTGATCCAGGATGTTGAATTGCAGGCCACGGGAGCATCTTTCGCATTCTTCGGTTCAGACCGGTTATGTGCCCATTCAGGTCAGTGGTGAATATACCGAATGGCGCACTGTCACCAAGTACTCGGTTTCTCTCTTCAATTTCCTTCAAGGCAGCTTCCGCCTGTTGGCAACGTTTTTTGAGCATCTCCATGTCTGCATTTTGGCGGCGCAATTCATCCAGTTCTATAAGCAAATCATTCCGAGGACTTGATGGGATTTCTGCCATTGTACCATGCCTTTTAAATTTTTGAGGTTTAAGAAAGAATATGTACACTTAGTGAATTGTTGTCAAGGAGGTATGTTTTATAAAGAATGCCTATATTTGATACCCTGAAAAACCGACACATATATGTATACATGCATGAGTCAAAAGATATTATAATGGTGAATGAATGTAAATTTCTCAAAGAGCACTCAGCAGTTCATATCAATAAAGCCGTGTGGAATTCGATAATATTTCTCATTCGGAATAAATAACTGGGGAATGGTAGCAGGATTCTG
>JAFDCA010000161.1 GCA_019313025.1 Deltaproteobacteria bacterium | reverse complement strand
TTTAATGCGCTCTGCCTTTTTATCTTGAACATCTTGGGTATTTTTATGAATACTGTTGAAGATTACGTACATCCAGTTCCGGCCAACTTATTTCAGGTAGGCGAGTTGCTTGGGGGGTGAATACCCTTAAATATAGAAGCTATTTTATGAACCGGATTATATCACCCATAAGCCAACCAATTCAACCTTGCATTTTACAAAAGGTGTGATTATAATTTTGTGTAACAAATGATGTTGTAGGAAATAACATGACAACCCAAAAAAAACAGACACAGGCACGTTATCGAAGCATGAAAGAACAAAATGAAAAAATACCGGATCCAAAAGAAATCGAGAAGGAGATCGGCGATTTTCTATCGAAAAAGTTTGGAGGCAGTGTTAAAATGGTGACACCACTGGTTTTGCCTCAGAAAGTCACCACGGAAAAAGGCGAAAAAACTGTTAAAAAAGAAAAAAGAATAAATTTTGATTTAAAACCCGAAGAACTGATCTCTTTTCTTGACCAATACATCGTAAAGCAGGATCACGCCAAGGCAATATTATCCACAAAAATATGTACGCATTTTAACCGCATAAAACGCTCTGAGAATTCTTCCGACAAAACCGACGATATGGTCGGGCGAATTAAAAATAACATCCTCATGTTCGGTCCCACCGGTGTTGGCAAAACATACATCATCAAACTCATCGCCAAAAAAATAAACGTTCCTTTTGTAAAGGGCGATGCGACTAAATTTAGCGAAACAGGTTATGTGGGTGGTGATGTAGAAGATCTTGTCAGGGATCTTGTCAGAGAAGCAGACGGCGATATTGAACTCGCCCAATATGGCATCATCTACATTGATGAAATCGATAAAATTGCATCAAGCCGGAATGTCATTGGCGTTGATGTCTCACGATCTGGCGTCCAGCGAGCGTTGCTCAAGCCCATGGAAGAAACTGAAGTCGATCTGAAAGTGCCTCATGATCCCATTTCGATGATTCAGGAGATCGAACGCTTTCGTAAAACCGGGAAAAGGGATAAACGATCGGTTAATACCAGTAACATACTGTTTATTATGAGCGGCGCCTTTACCGATCTGGCCAAGATTGTTAAAAAACGAGTTGCGGATCAAGAAATCGGATTTGGAGCAAAGATCAAAAATATTCGAGATGAAAGTGACATTCTCAAAAAGGCCAAGGCAGAAGACCTCATCGAGTATGGATTTGAATCGGAATTTGTCGGCCGGCTTCCGGTGAGGGCTGTCTTTGAAAAATTGACCGAAGAAGATCTCTTCGAAATATTAAAAAATCCAAGCAACCCGATCATACTTGGCAAAAAACTCGATTTTGCAGCATATGGTATTGATATTGTATTTGAAGACAGAGCTCTTGAAATTTTAGCGAAAAATGCCTTCCTGGAAAATACCGGGGCAAGGGGTCTCGTCAGTGCTGTTGAAGGAGCGCTTCTTGTTTTTGAAAAGAAATTACCATCAACGGACATTAAAAAATTTCCGGTAACCGCCGCTAACGTGGAAAATCCCGAAAAGTCTCTCAACAAAATATTGGCATTATCAAACCTTGATGAACTCAATCAAACTTACGAAAAGCTGTTTATTGATGAAAAAGAATATATCAAAAAATATTTAGACTCCAACAAAAAAATTTTTGCCAAGAAATATGGTTTGACACTTACGCAGTCGCGAATCAATGTTGTGGCCTCTTACTACGTTAATCATATACTGGATATAGAAAAGGTCATTAAAAAGATAAAATCTTTCTATGATGACATAAAGAAGATAGAATTATATTTCTTTAAAAATCATGACATCAACATTGTATTGGAAGACGATGCCATTGATTTTATTATCGACCAGCTTGAAAATTCCACGTTAGATCTCGAGGCGTTTTACGATCATATTTCCACCGATTTCGAATACGGGCTCAAGCTGGTTCAAGAAAAAACAGGTAAAAACCGATTTTTTATTACCAAAGACGCTCTTATCAACCCCGAATCTTTTATAAGTAATCTCATTAGGGATGAGCTGGCCATGCACTCAAAAACGGATCTAAAACCCATTTTCTGAAATATTAATTTATTCCTTTCATTCATAATTGTATTGACGGGTGGTTACTCAAGTTTCTCACCATTAATTTCCAGCAATCCGGCACAGAACATTTGACCGGGAAATTTTTTAAGTTGAAAAATAGCGAAGGCTCTAATTTTTTTACATTTATATGCGTAAATTCCAAAAGGTATCATTATGATCGGAATATCAAAGCTGTACTGTGGAACTGTAGAACCATCTGATGCCCTTCGTTACGGACGAATGTCGAATAGTCTGCCTTCTCATCTTCTTCAATTTTCCAGTGATAAGCGGCCCGTGGTTGTGTGGAACGTTACCCGACGGTGTAACCTCAAGTGTATCCATTGTTATGCCCACGCCAAAAACATCGCTTTTGAAAATGAACTTTCCTTAAGTGATGGAAAAATTTTGATCGACGATCTTGCAGAATTTGGTGTGCCGGTTATGCTGTTTTCCGGGGGAGAGCCTCTGGTCCGGGAAGATCTCCCGAAACTTGCTGCCTACGCAGTTAAAAAAGGGATGAGAGCTGTTATATCGACAAATGGAACCCTGATAACACCTCAAATCGCTCAAACGC
>JAFDCA010000160.1 GCA_019313025.1 Deltaproteobacteria bacterium | reverse complement strand
GGGTTATAGGTTCATGATTTTATTATTTCATGTCCCACGACCAATTACCGATTCCCGCTTTCAACAGGTTTCATGTGTGGAAAAAGAATCACTTCTCTGATGGAAGCGGCATTCGTAAAGAGCATGACCAATCGGTCTATCCCTATTCCTTCTCCGGCAGTGGGAGGCATCCCATATTCCAACGCTTCAATGTAATCTTTGTCCATATGGTGAGCCTCTGTATCTCCGGCTTCCCTGTCTGCAGTTTGCTGCAAAAATCGCTTTTCTTGATCATCGGGATCATTGAGTTCCGAAAATCCATTTGCGATCTCATGGCCTGCGATAAAAAGCTCAAACCGATCCGTAAGATTGGAATCCGCCTCGCTCTTTCTGGAAAGGGGAGAAACTTCAACCGGATATCCGGTAATAAATGTTGGCTGCAAAAGCTTCGGTTCCACCAGAATATCAAACAATTTTGTTATAATTTTTCCTTTGCGTCCGGTTTTTGTTATTTTAATGTTTTTTATCGCAGCCAATTCTATCAATCCTTCCCGATCGTTGAGTAGGCTGGGAGTTATACCTCCGTATTCTTCCATTGCCGATGATAGGGACATTCGACGCCATTTTTTACCCAAATCTATTACATCTCCTTGATATGATATTGTCGTCGAACCGATGACTTCCAGGGCCACATAACGAAACATCTCTTCGGTAAGATCCATCATGTGTTCATATGTCGCGTAGGCCTGATAAAATTCGAGCATGGTAAACTCAGGATTATGCCACGTAGAGACGCCTTCATTCCTGAAATTCCTGTTGATTTCAAAAACCCTTTCAAATCCACCAACAACCAGACGCTTTAGATACAATTCAGGAGCGATTCGCAAAAATAAGTCTATGCCCAAAGCATTATGGTGCGTTATAAATGGCGTCGCCTCCGCACCTCCCGGAATAGGCTGCATCATCGGCGTTTCTACTTCAAGAAAATCGCGGTCCAAAAGGAATGTACGTATGGCCTGAATGATTTTACTCCGTTTTTCAAAAATTTCTCGCACATGCGAATTCATTATTAAATCAATATAACGACGACGATATCGCTTTTCAGGATCTTTGAGCCCATGAAATTTTTCAGGTAATGGACGAGTTGATTTACAAACAAGCGTCAATTCACTGGCAAGAAGTGTCCACTCACCCGTTTTGGTTTTAAACATTCCACCTTTCAAACCAACAAAATCCCCAATATCCATTTGCTTAAAAAGATTGTAAGATTGGTTACCTATTTTTTCTTTTCTCACATATGCCTGAAGCTGTCCCGTACGGTCCCTAAACCTGATAAATGCGGTTTTTCCAAACCGGTTTACCGCCATCATGCGGCCTGCAACAACAAAAACAGGATCATCCTGTGAAAGAGAATCTGGTGAATTCTCAACGGCTTTCATAATATCACGCACAGTATGTAACACATTAAAATCGTTTGGAAAAATATTAATTTTTTTATTTTTTAAGTCTTCGAGCTTCTTTTTTCTATTTTCTATGATTGCGCTCTTTTTATCCATATGTTTTTACCCAAGTTGAGCGATTGCTAATGTTGCCGCAGATTCGAAACAAATCGCATGAAGCGTTACATTATCGAAAATGCGCTTCGATGCAGAACTAAGATTCCCGTCTATAACAGGGGAGATGCGGTGGGATCTATGATCCTAAAGAGTTTCAAATAAATTATTGGCCATGCTTATTATAAATTATTGCTATCCATTCATCTATTTTGGACACAAATTAAGTATTCAATTCAGAAATCAGCAATTTTTCGCAAAGTCAAATCGAAGATCCCTCACTTTGAGCGAGAAAATCAAACATTACACGCCCTCCCACTGGCGGAAACAAGTAATTCTGCTGACCTGTCCTGCCTTTATTGGCTGGGTTGACGCAGAAAATGCTGAAAAGGGCTATTTCTATACAAAAAAAACCACATTATCAATACAGCGGAATCAACACATCAGAGTATGAATAAAAAAAACTCCTTATCAAAGGATTAAACTTGGTTTGGTAACCTATTTGCCTATAAGTGTCAAGATTAAGTTGGTATATCTATCCGATTTAATTTCCAAGTAAATCTTGACCCTTTACCGACTTCACTTTCAACTTCAAGCCAGGTATTGTAGGATTCAAGGATTCTGTGAACGATAGAAAGTCCAAGCCCGGTACCGCTTGGTTTTGTTGTGAAAAAGGGATCAAAAATTGATTGAATGAGATTTTCTGTCATACCACAACCTGTATCATTAACTTCGATACATGCGTAGTTATTCTTCAAAGGATATGTTTTAACGTTAATAAAACCTTCACCCTCAATAGCCTCGGCGGCATTTAAAATGATATTCCACATGACTTGGCGTAGGTGAAAAGGGTCCATTTCAACCCAAATATTGGGAGAAAAATCACTTATAATCGAAACTCTGCGGCTGGTGTCTTGATTTTTTTCAAAAAGTTTGACGGTTTCTGCCAAAGCGTTTTCAAGATCTACTTTCTTGATTTTGCCAGCCGGTGGTTTTGCGAACAAAAGAAAATTATTCACGAGTGCATTTAATCTGTCTGTCTCACGCAGCACGATCTGCATCAATTTATCATGTTCAGGATCATAGGGAATTTCTTTTCTTAAAATCTGTATGGACCCTGCCAGTGAAGCCAGAGGATTTTTTATTTCATGGGTCATTCCGGCAGCCATTTCACCCAGATAAGCCATTTTTTCTATACGTTCGACACGTTCTTTCATGACTGAAAGCACTTTTTTTGTCCTTCTCAGTTGCTCGGACAGTAAACCGCTTAAAAAAGCCACTGCAAAACAGGCCAGCATGGTAATCACAACCTTAAAAAACACTAGATTCCAGGAATAGTCACCAATTGAACCGCTCTCTTGTAAGTAATAAGGATCAATCACACCGTAATATTCGAGATTGATCAAAATACCGTACTGGATGCTGCAAATAGCAGCCATGATCGTACTCCCTTTTCTAAAAATGATCATGCTCGAATAGATAATGACAACCAGATATAGAAAAGAAAAAATACTTGTGAAACTGCCGGTGATAAAAATGATCAATGTTACTAATAAGGTATCGATCCCGATTTGGATATAGGGAAAAAGCAGCCTCATTCTTGCAGTACGAAAAATGAAGACGTAGTAAATCGAAAGTAGAAATATAATAACAATAAGACCATAAAGAGGGATGAAAGATTTGGACTGGGGGAAAGAATATTCTTTTAGCTGGACAATAATGGTTGAGGCCAGTAGTAATGAAGCAAAAAGGATTCTAAAAAAAATAAGCCATTTGAGCTTATGATATACATCTTCTTCAGGCGTTGTTGAAGACCTGCGCATAGTGTTCAATAGGGGCTTTATGATTTATCAACCAAACGCCGCGGCCATTTTGAAAATCGGCAAATACATAGACACAACCAACCCGCCGATAACTACACCCAAAAATACGATCATAAACGGCTCTATCAATGAAGTCAGGTTTTCTACTGCCTGATCGACTTCTTCTTCATAAAAGTCAGCAATTTTTGTTAACATTGCATCAAGGGCGCCGGTGGATTCGCCGACAGCAATCATCTGGCAAACCATTGACGGAAAAACCCCGCTTTCGGCAAGCGGATCTGACATTGTTCGCCCCTCTGCAATGGCAGTTCGGGTATCCATCACAGCTTTTTCAATGGTTTTGTTACCAGCTGTTTTAGCAACGATTTCAAGTGCATCTAAAATCGCGACACCGCTGGAAAGCATCGTCCCGGTGGTTCGTGTAAATTTGGCAACAGCGGCTTTCCGAATCAAATCCCCGAATAACGGTATTTTTAGTACATAATCATCCATTAAAATTTTTCCTTTTTCGGTTCTATAAAAACGCCGCATTGCGTATATGAATATCATTGTTGCGCCAATAATGTAAAAAATGTTGGATTTAACAGCCCTGCTCAAATTAACGACAAATTGCGTGGCCACCGGAAGCGCACTTCCCATGCCTGTAAACATTTCCTCAAAAACCGGAATAACAAAAACCATGATAATCGTTACGACGATGATGGCGATAACAATCGTTACCAGAGGATACGTCATGCCGCCTTTTATTTTTGCTTTAAGTTTTGCAGCTTTTTCTAAGTATGCCGAAAGCCTTCTCAAAATCATATCTAAAATGCCGCCGGCTTCCCCGGCTGAAATCATATTTACAAATAGATCATCGAACTGTTTGGGGTACTTTCTCAATGCTTCTGCAAGGGTTTGTCCGCTCTCAACATTCGCTTTAACGTCTTTGAGCATATTTTTGAACGTTTTGTTGTCATTTTGGGTATAAAGAATATCAAGGCATTGGATAATAGGAAGCCCGGCATCGATCATGGTCGAAAATTGTCTGCAAAAAATGATGATATCGGACGCTTTCACTTTGGGCTGCATAAAAGAAACATTTTCAAAGAGGTCCTTTGGTTTCTTTTTAATTTTGGCATCCGTTATTTTTCGTCTGGCAAGTTCCGAACGAACAACATCTTCAGACGGTGCTTCCATTTCGCCTTTTTTGGTCTTATTATGTCGATCCTTCCCTTTCCATAAATAAACCGGCATAATCATTCCTCCTTACAATGGAGACAACACAGGATATAATTGAACTAAATAGTATCATAATCCTGGTCATACAACAACAGATTTACAGAATTTATTGCTAAATGGGGTATTATACCGCTTGATAAACCCATTCATATGGCCTATGTTTAATATTCGATATTTTCTTTCAAAAACTTTAAATCATTTGTAATAATTTTTTTGGATCATTCAATTTATCTTAATCACAAAACCCTTTACAATAAAAAATAACGGCTAAAAAAGGCGTCATAGTGGCACAAACGAAAAACCATCGTTCCAAAGGCCTCACCGTCATCACGACACACATCAACGCTGACTTTGATGCGTTGGCTTCAATGCTTGCGGCACAAAAATTGTATCCTGATTCCATGGCGGTTTTCCCAGGTTCTCAGGAAAAAAATTTGAGAAATTTTTTCATTAAATCAATGGTTTATCTTTTTAATATGGCTGACATTAAAGATATCGATCTGGATAGCGTCAAAAAGCTGGTCTTAGTGGATACCCGGCAGGCAAGTCGTATCGGAAAACTTTCAGCTGTACTGGAACGTCCGGATGTTGATATTCATATTTATGATCACCATCCCCCAATGAGTAACGATATTAAGGGGCATTACGAGGTTTATTATGCAACCGGCGCCACGGTTACGATTCTTACAGAAATTTTAAAAGAAAAAGATATCGAAATTTCACCTGATGAAGCAACGATTTTATGTCTCGGCATTTATGAAGACACGGGATCCTTTACTTTTCCAAGCACAACAGAAAAAGATTTTACTGCCGCCGCTTTTTTACTATCAAAGGGCGCCAATTTGAATGTTGTTTCTAACTTGATTTCAAGGGAAATAAGCCCTGAACAGGTGGGACTTCTAAATGACATGATACAAGCCTCAACCCGATATAATATTGATGGTGTCGAAATTGTCATTACAAGTGTATCCACGGACAACTATGTGTCCGATTTCGCTTTTTTGGTCCACAAAATGGTTAAAATGGAAAACCTTGATGCCATATTTGCCATTGCCCGTATGGGAGATAAAATGTATATCGTCGCCAGGAGTAGAATACCGGAGGTCGATGTTGGCGCTATTGTCACTCCGCTGGGCGGTGGAGGTCATACATTTGCAGCAGCCGCAACCATCAAAGGCAAGACTTTGGTACAAATTGAAAACGAGCTGATAGAAATCCTCTACAATAAAATCAAATCTCATAGTCGGGCAAAAGATCTTATGTCATCACCGGCTATCACGGTCGATGAAAACGTTTCCTGTAAAGACGCCGGGGACCTTCTCACCCGTTATAACATCAATGCACTTTTAGTGACCCAAAAAAATAATGGTAAAGAACAACTTCAGGGTTTTATAACCCGACAGATTATCGAAAAGGCCATGTATCACGGGCTAGATCACATCCCCATAAAGGAGTATATGACGACCGATATGGCATCCGTTGAATCCGATTCCGAGCTATCCGAAATACAGGAAAAAATCATCGAAAACAAGCAGCGCATCCTTCCTGTTGTCGAAAAAGATATCATTTTAGGTGTGATTACGCGAACCGATCTTCTCAATATTCTGGTGCGACAATCCAGGCAGACGGATTCAGATTCAACGGATGTGTTAAAGGGACTCGTCCACGTAAGAACCAGAAACATCCTCAAGTTTATGAAAGAACGTCTTACACCGCGAATTATTAATATTCTCAAAACCATCGGAGAAAAGGCTGAGGAATTGGGCTATGGTGCTTATGTTGTCGGCGGATTTGTGCGCGACCTGTTTTTGTATCGAATTAATGAAGACATCGATATTGTCATTGAAGGAGATGGTATCGAATTTGCGAAAAAATATGCGAAAATCGTCGATGCCCGTATTCATTCCCACGCAAAATTCGGTACGGCTGTCATCATATTTCCGGACGGTTTTAAAATTGATGTGGCTTCCGCTAGAATGGAATATTACAAATTCCCAGCAGCGCTTCCTACAATTGAAATGAGTTCAATCAAATTAGATCTTTATCGGCGAGACTTTACCATAAATACATTGGCCATCCAGCTTAACCCCAGCAAATTCGGAATGTTAATCGATTTCTTTTCGGCTCAAAAAGATCTTAAAGAAAAAATCATCAGGGTTTTGCACAATTTAAGTTTTGTTGAAGATCCAACCCGCGTTTTCCGAGCCATCAGGTTCGAGCAACGTTTCGGTTTTTCAATCGGAAAACTGACTTCAGGTTTGATTGAAAATGCTGTTAAAATGGATTTTTTCAAACGGCTTAGCGGAAGAAGGGTATTTGCCGAGCTGCGTCAGATTCTCGAAGAAGAAAATCCTTTATCCGCCATTTCGAAGATGAATGAATATCATCTGCTTCATATTATTCACCCTTCCATAATATTGAATAATGAATTGATATTATTATTTAATTCGGTCAAAAAGGTGCTTTCTTGGCACGATTTGCTTTTTCTTGAAGAACCCTATATGAAATGGGCCGTCTATTTTTTGGCACTGTTAAAATCCTGCGATAAAGAGACCGTCAGTGGAATCTGTAAGCGGTTTGAAATCGCGCCGAGGCATAGGAGCATCTTTTGCAAGGAACGCTTCGAGGCTGACAGGTTCATCTCATGGATGGAACGAAATCTCCCCTTAAAAAACAGTACCATTTACAGGGGGATTTCCGTTTTCAAAATCGAATTGATACTTTATATGATGGCAGCAACGAAAAACGAAGAGCTAAAACGATCCATATCCAATTACTTTACACGGCTGAGACACATCAAGACGTCGTTAAAGGGTAAAGATCTGAAAAACTTCGGCCTCCAACCTGGTCCGATCTACCGTGAAATTCTGGAAGCCGTCCTTGATGGTAAATTAAATGGTCGTATTAAAACACGTGGTGAAGAACTTGCCTTTGTAAAAAATTATGTTAAGTAATATAAACCTGAATCAGATTGTTGTAATGATTGTTCCTCTTTTATTCTCCGTTACCATTCATGAGGTTGCACACGGATATATTGCTTTACGCATGGGAGATCACACTGCCCAAAAAGCGGGAAGATTGACGCTCAACCCCATTAAACACTTGGATTTCTTTGGATCGTTGCTCCTGCCGCTTATTTTAAAATTGACCGGTTCACCGGTAATCTTTGGTTATGCCAAACCTGTACCGGTCAATTTTTCTAATCTAAGGGATGTTCGAAAAAGTACCATCTATGTTGCCGCTGCCGGAGTTGTGGCCAATTTAATACTCGCTTTTTTATCGGGGGTTCTCTTTCAGATCCTGAGCCATTATAAATGGTTATGGCAAACATCCATCTTCAGCCCTTTTATCATGGACCTTTATTCCATGCTCTTTTATAGCGTGGTGATCAATTTGGTCCTTGCTGTATTTAACCTGATTCCCATACCTCCCCTTGATGGAAGCAAAATACTTGCCATGTGTCTGCCTGAGCCATTAAGACGCCAATTTGCCCGTTTGGAACGATTTGGCATGATCATCATTATTTTCTTGCTTCTAACAAATCTTCTGGATAGATTACTGTCATTTTTTTTGACCCCGATGTTCAATATTTTGCTGGGAAGATAGTGAAAACGGAGTTGATCGTCAATGTGTTCGGTTTTGTTACGAAACGATTAAAACTTAAGCACTTGAATCTGCGACAGAGGAGATTTTAAATGACAGTTAAAAAAAGGATATTAAGCGGAATGCGTCCCACCGGCCCACTTCACCTCGGTAATCTGCATGGCGCACTTGCGAATTGGGTAAACATGCAAGAAGAGTATGATTGCTTTTTTTTCATCGCCGATTGGCATGCTCTGACCAGTGATTATGAAGATACCGGACATATCTCAGAATATGTCCGAGATGTGTTAATAGATTGGCTGAGTGCGGGTCTTTTGCCGGATAAAAGCACCCTTTTTATCCAATCACGAATAAAGGAACATGCTGAACTGTTTTTGGTCCTTTCCATGATAACACCGGTTCCATGGCTGGAGCGTAATCCCACTTACAAAGACCAGATCGTTCAACTTAGCAACAAGGATCTTTCCACTTTTGGGTTCCTTGGCTATCCAGTACTCCAGGCTGCAGACATTATTATGTATAAAGCCTATGGCGTCCCTGTTGGTGTTGATCAGGTGCCACACGTTGAAATCACTCGAGAAATTGCAAGGAGATTCAACCATTTTTACGGTGAGGTGTTCCCGGAACCAGAATCGATTTTGACCCAAACTCCTAAAATACTCGGTATTGACGGACGTAAAATGAGTAAAAGCTACGACAATGCCATTTTCTTGTCGGACAGTCCCGACGAGATTGCCGCCAAAGTTGCCAAAATGCTCACAGATCCCCAACGCGCCAGAAAAAGCGACCCCGGTAATCCTGACATATGTAACGTTTATGAGTTTCATAAACTCTACAGCCACAGACAAGCCGTTGAAAGAATAAATCGAGAATGCCGAACCGCTGAAATTGGTTGTGTTGAATGTAAAGAGATCATGTCCCGACATCTGATTGACGCCCTTGATCCCATGCGTGAAAAGAGAACATATTATGAAACACAGCCACATCTTGTTGATGACATTATTGAGGATGGATGCGATAAAGCCCGGAAGGTCGCCCGGCAAACCATGGCGGAAGTTAAAGCAGCCATAAAGATACAAACCTAAACTGAGCGCTTCAAAAAGTGACAGGGCTATAAAAAATTAAAATGATAAATAGATATAAATTTCTAAACCCGACCCTCGCTCAATTTAGGATAAAGCATTACCACTAATAACCATGACCAAATAAGATGATGAAGATGCAGGAAGAACTCTATAAAGTTCAGATTGATGACATTTTCGAAGGTCCAATGGATCTTCTGGTGCATTTGATAAAAAAACATGAAGTAGACATCTATGATATCCCCATTGCATTAATAACAGAACAGTATCTCGACTACCTTCAGTGGATGAAAGCCATAAATATAGATGTTGCCGGCGACTTTATCTTAATGGCATCTACGTTGACGAAAATTAAATCTAAAATGCTCCTCCCGATCCATGAAGAAGAAACTGATGATGAAGATCCTCGACTAGAGATTGTCAAACCACTTGAAGAATACCTCCAGATGAAGTCAGCGGCCAATGAGTTGATGGCAAGGAATCTTTTGGGAGAAGATACTTTTGTTAGACATCTGAACCAGGAAGATCGATCTATTGATCAAGACGGTGACATCATAAAAGTTGGTCTTTTTGAACTTATCGATGCGTTTCAATCAATACTAGAAAAGATCTCTGGACATCGCAGTGTAGATATTATTACCGCTGACACCATTTCGGTTAGGGACAGGATCGTTCAAATCGTAGACATTTTAGAAACCCGAAAATCGGTGTCGTTTCATGAACTTTTTTCCATGAATACTGATAAAAGTGAGGTTGTCGTCACATTTCTCGCAATTCTTGAAATGGTAAGGCTCTCTTTGATCAATATCGTCCAGAACACTCAAACCGGCATTATCAAACTTTTTTACTTATAATGGAAGATTTAAAAAATATTATCGAATGCCTCCTTCTGGTGGCCGAGGAACCACTTACAATCGATCGTATCAAGAATATCCTCGTTCAGACTGAGAAAAAAGAGATTCAAAATGCACTTGTCGAACTACATTCTGAATATGAAAATCGAAAAGGGGGTTTCTTTTTACGCGAAGTTGCCGGTGGGTATCAAATCCGTACCCGCCCGGAATATAGAGAATGGATTAAACGACTGATTCAACCCAAACCCTTGCGTCTTAGCAAGCCCGCCCTTGAGACACTAGCTATTATCGCCTATAAACAACCGATCATACGTAATGACATAGAACATATTCGGGGTGTCAATTGCGGAGGGATTCTTCGCATGCTGCTTGAAAGGAAATTAATACGAATTTTAGGAAGAAAGGCGATTCCAGGCCGACCGCATATTTATGCAACCACAAAACACTTTCTTGAGGTATTCGATTTAAAAAATCTTGAAGACCTTCCATCACCAAAAGAAATTTCTGAACTCAGCGATGCGGCATCATAAAACATGGAATAAGACGTTGTTTTAAATATGTTAAAAAGTGCTTGACTTAAAATTTTTTAATACCTATATAAATAATGAATATCCTTCAGCGATCCGAAGCAACACTTATTAACGTGACTCAACGATTTATTTTTATTAAGGAGTCGTTATGAACAGATCCGATTTGATTAATGCCCTAAAAGACAAAGTGGCGCTTAGTAGAAAAGATGCCGGAAAGGTTGTCGATACTTTTTTCGATGCATTAAAAGAAACACTTGCAAAAGGTGAACGAGTTGAAATAAGAGGCTTTGGCAGTTTTTCGGTAAAACATTACAAGCCATACACGGGACGAAATCCAAAAACCGGCGCCCAGATTCATGTCTCTTCTAAAAAATTACCCTTTTTTAAGGTTGGCAAAGAATTAAAAGAAAATGTAGATACGCCATAATAACGGGCGGTTAACTCAGCGGGAGAGTGCTACCTTCACACGGTAGAAGTCACTGGTTCAATCCCAGTACCGCCTACCAGTGAAATCAAGGGGTTATAGGCAATCCTATAACCCCTTTTTGTATAATTCGCTTGATCTATAAATCAAGGTAAGTGTCAGCTTCCAGAAATGAATAATTATTGTGGGTTTGAACAATAAACCAAGAATTCAATAGATTTTTTTTGTTGTATTGCAGCGGTTCGCCCGTCTCGTAATTTAATACGCTGCCATTTGCCTGTTCCACAATGGCTTGGCCGGCTGCGGTATCCCACTCCATGGTCGGTCCCAGCCTGGGATATATATCTGCCTTGCCTTCGGCCACCAAACACAGTTTTAAAGAACTGCCGGACGAAACAACCTCTACCTTTTTATGTTTTTTCCTCATGGTTTCCACAAAAGCTTCAAATTCCTTTGAAGGATGAGAACGACTACCCACAATGACCAATTGTGAATTATGAGTGTCTAATGGCGTATCATAATACGGTAACCTGTCGGATTGCTTTAAAATTTCTTTTAGCGTATCGTCCCTTTTCATTGCAGACACGTTGCTTTTTAAGAGCTCAAGTGCATGACCGTTTTTTAGTCTGTAAGCGCCAAAACCTTCGGATGCAAAATAAAAAACATTATTCACCGGGACAAAAATTACGCCTAGAACCGGTCGATGTTGATTTATTAACGCGATATTTACGGTAAATTCTCCATTCCTCTTAATAAATTCTTTGGTACCATCCAGAGGATCAATCAACCAGAAATAATCCCATTTGCGCCTCTCTTCAAAAGGGATGCCTTTCCCTTCTTCACTCAGAATGGGAAAACGTTCCCCGGACGGATCCGTCAAATGGTCAACAATGATGATGTGAGAACGCTGGTCCGCAAGGGTTAGTGGTGACAGGTCCTCTTTGTAGGAAACATCAAAATCCCGTTCATATACATCCAGAATGGCTTGACCAGCCTCTTTTGAAGCCAGCAATGCGGTTAACAGGTGGTCTTTTAATTGATATGGTTTTTCTTTCATGACATCTCTCATCTTGATGGTCTTTCATGATTACCTCATGACGACACACAAAGGACAATTTACTATTTACCCTTAAATTTTCAAATGTATCCTTTCTGACCCAAAAACAACAAGATCTCCTGAGCGGCTTCATCGGGTGAAAGATCGGCAGTGTCGATCCTAACTTCCGGTGATTCAGGAATCTCGTAAGGATCATCAACCCCGGTAAATCCTTTGATCAAACCTGCCCTGGCTTTTACATACATCCCTTTTCGATCTCTTTTTTCACAAACCTCTATCGGGGTGGACACATGTACCTCAATAAATCCGCCATAGTTCTCGATGGCATTTCTGATTTTCCCTCTGGTGCCATTATAGGGTGCAATGGGTGCGCAAATAGCGATGCCGCGATTCTTGGTTATCTCACCGGCCACAAAACCGATGCGTCGAACATTGATATCTCTGTCCTCTTTGGAAAAACTAAGCTGACTCGACAGATTTCGGCGGACGATATCGCCGTCTAACAAAGTGACCGGCCGATCGCCAATTTCCAGGAAGCGCGCATAGAGTACTTTGGCAATGGTCGATTTTCCCGCACCTGAAAGGCCTGTTAAAAATATTGTAAAACCCTGTTTATCGGGTGATGGATATGCTTTTTTCAATTCATCCACGACTTCTTTGAACGTCGCCCACTCCGGTATTCTGCGTCCTGTTCTGATACGCTCACGAATATCCGAGCTTGAAAAAGAAATGTACTGCTCTCCCTCGAATATCTGATCGGCCGAACGATACTCATCTTCAAAAGGCAAATAGACGAGTTCTTCAAAAGGAATAATGGTCACCCCGATATCTTCGCTATGTTTCGCAGTCAACTTTTGGGCTGCATGGCTCTCGTAAAACGGCTTTCCATTTACATCTGTTCCCGGACTGGCATGGTCTCGTCCGACAATAAAATGGGTACAACCATAATTCTTAGCAATGATGGCATGCAAAAGCGCCTCTCTAGGACCAGCCAAACGCATAGAAAGAGGCAACAGGTTCAGCACAAAAGAATCCGGCGGATAATGCCGGGTCACAGCCCTATAGCATCGGACTCTCGTATAATGATCAAAATCACCGGGTTTTGTCATGCCGGTAATCGGAAGAAGAAGTAGATTGGCTTTGGCCTCACGCATGGCTTTTACTGTCATCTCAAACTGGATGCGCTGGATGGGGTTTCGTGTCTGAAATCCCAAAATTCTCTTCCATTTTAGTTTTTGATACACACGCCGGACTTCCTGAGGTGTCATACGAAGTTGTTTGAAGTCAAAGTGAAGGGGAGTGCTTAAAACCTCGAGTTTACCTCCGATGTAATAATCACCCTCAACATTCAATAGATATTTAACACCTTGATGCGTTATATTGGTGTTTCCATATATCAGGGATGCTTCTTTTTCCCGATCCACCGGCCACATATCCTCAATATGCATGATGGCCAGTAAGAATCCTTCGTGATCTCTTAACGTCACCGATTGGCCGACTTCCAGGGTTCGCGCTTTGGTGTCGGAAATGCCAAGGCATATCGGTATGGGCCATAGAACATTGCTTTGCAGCCGCATGCGGTCAAGCACAGACTCATAGTCAGATCGAGTCATAAAACCGTCAAGGGGAGAAAAGACCCCTGTGGCCAAGAGTTCGAGATCACAAAGTTGCCGGTCATTCAAAATAATGTCCGGCAGATTCAGGGAAATCTCCTTGAGTGTGGTGGCCCGCTCCTCATTTACGATCAGTTGGACAGGCGCACCGCCGTAATATTCAACGGTTGATACATTTTTCATTTAAAAGCTTCCAAGCACCTGTTAAACGGTTTTCCGAAAAGGCTGTTTTTTTGTTTAATCTAAATGTTGAAAAATTTTAGTTAGAATGGCGTTTCTTGTCAAGAAATATAGAAGAAGGGTTGGACATATTTACTAAAAAGAAAAAAGCGGTCCATCGACTTGTGGTAAAGCCGATCAGACCGCTTTTCGTCAATGATTAAAGATGGCCTTAAACCGCGTCTTTGAGTTTCTTTCCAGCCTTGAAAGTTACAACATTTCTTGCCTTGATTTTAATGGGTGCCCCTGTCTGAGGATTACGCCCTTTTCTAGCTTTTCTTCGAACTTTTGCAAAAGTACCAAACCCCACCAAAGTAACCTTGCCGTCTTTTTTCTTCAGCGCTTTTGTAACATTTGTCATAAAAGAATCTAGAGCGGCGCCAGCTGCAACTTTAGAAATATTTGCATCCTTTGCCATAACTTCGATCAATTCTGCTTTTGTCATCTGCTCCCTCCTTTACTTGATGGTTCATTCATGTGTTGTCCTGCTTATTTTTTACCGGTTACAGCAACAAATTTATAAAGTCAATAGATAAGAACACGTCAAATAAGGATTTGGCAAAAAACATGCTGACGAAAAAAAAGCATTGCTATTTGACAGGGTGGTGGATTTTTTTTGAATTGATTCGAGATGGTCTTTTCAAGATTCAGACAATAGCCATTGGTGGTGTGGCAGGGATGATGCAAACCTGCTCAATTCATCAATGGTGACGCCGCTTCGTACAACAGCTTCATATTCTATGTCGAGGATTCTGTCTCCAAAGACGCTTGCATATCGTTGTATCGGCACTTCCCAGGTTGGAGGTTCCTTAATTTCTTTGGCATGAGTATAAAGCGCGTTTAAAAGCAACTGCCCATCAGAATCACTGGAGATCATCGTCATGGCCTTTTCGGCAAGAATCATCGCTCTTTCTTTACAGACTTTCCAACTGTTTTGTTTCTCAACAAAACCGCTAATTGCTGCGGTGATTGTACGAATTAGATTAATTCGACGTGCAGCCAACAGACACAAGAGAGCAACCCACGCCGCTGCTTTGGGATCAGAGTCAATTTTTTCTAAATTTATCTTATATTTTTTCAAGACAATACCGAAAGGCAGATAACATTTCCGGCATAAATGCCCAAGGCCCAATGGGTTCGGGTATTTTTTATCCCAAAATGTGAAAAGAGAGAATTTTTTTTTGCATTTCTGACAGATGGGCATCTTGCTTCCGGTAATTATGCAACGACGGGTTTGTTTTAGACTTAAGTAACACGGTTGAAATAAAAGAGCAATTTGTTACATTTTATCTTGACGGTTTAATGAAAATTGCAGTTTACTTTTTCCAGATTTTTATGAATTCAATAGATAAAGGAGGATAAACAATGTCTGACACCATAGATCAAGAGATGGCATTGGCTTTTGCAATGATGTCCAAATCAAGCGCTTTAAACAAATTATATGCGGCAAAAGTTAAAAGAGAGAAAAACATTTTGTTTTCCAAATTGCTGTTTTCAATTTCTCGGTCAGAAACAATTCATGCACGCCGTTCACTCATGTATATCAGAGGTAAACTTATAGATTCAACTGAATATCTGAAGCAGCTGTTATACGTCAAACAAAAGAACTTCTCCATAAAATACCCGGAAATTTCTAAACTATCCATTGATGCAGGAAAGAAGAAAGCTTCCGAAGCGTTTGATCAGTTCAGTAAAGTTGAAAAAGTTCACCTGAAACTTTTAAAAGAAATACTTAATGGGAGTGCTGATGAATCGGCAAAGTATTATGTCTGCCATATCTGCGGCTATATTGCCAAGGACGAAATACCTCCAAAATGCCCGATCTGCAATGCCGTTCAGGAAAAATTCAGGCTGGAGGATTAAGCCCATCCAGATAAGACCTTAGAGATTCAAAACGCTGAGGCGTTTCAAGTTCATTACCTGAATGGTGGTCTGTGATGTTCACAACAACCGGCTCGTCCATGGATTTAGGCACATGAAGCTCATCCTCGGCGGTAACGGTGACAAAAGCATCATTTCCTTTATACTCGAGTTCTTTGACATACCACTCAAAACCGCTGCAGCTCGATGATACCTTAAAACCGTATGATTCCATTATTTGATCAAGTTCCATTTTCTTCTCTTTTTAAAATATTTCAAGGGTCGGGTTTTTATATTTATGACTCCGGTCTCTCACCCTACTTTTCACTTGAATTTTAATATGGTAATATTTTAACACGATGTCAACAGCGAAAGATTATCGCCATGTGTCTTTAAATAAGTCGATATGCGTATTCATCCCAGGCGGGTTTATCCTGTCTACGGATTAGGAATTGTGGTATATACACCATTGATGAATTGATCCTTAAAATTTATCCACCCGTTTCATAAAAGAGGCACGAAAATGTCCCATAACATCAATATATCGAATGCAATGACCATAAAACTTGAAAACATGTTGGATAAACTGCCCGACATGCCGGGGTTTGTCGATAATATTCGCAGGGCACCCAAGAGACATTTCTCACTTTCAAAAAGTGAAACAGTCCTGGCCATTAAAAATGCCCTTAGATATATCCCTGATCAGTGGCACGATACGTTGGCCCCCGAATTTCTTGATGAATTGCTGACACGCGGCAGAATTTATGGGTATCGCTTCAGACCCCCCGGCAGCATCACCGGTCTTCCCATTGACGACTACAAGGGGCGGTGTCTTGAAGGCCGCGCCTTACAGGTGATGATAGACAATAACCTGGACTTTGATATTGCCCTTTATCCTTACGAACTGGTCACCTATGGCGAAACCGGCCAGGTTTGTCAGAATTGGATGCAGTATCTACTGATTAAACGCTATCTGGAAGAAATCACCCGGGAGCAGACACTGGTGGTTTCGTCCGGTCATCCGCTGGGCCTTTTTGCATCCAGTCCCGACGCCCCACGGGTTATCATAACCAACAGCCTCATGGTGGGAATGTTTGACGACCATGAGAACT
>JAFDCA010000159.1 GCA_019313025.1 Deltaproteobacteria bacterium | reverse complement strand
CTTTGTTCATTAATACTGGAAGGATCGAACCCAAAGAGCTTTTTGGCATCGAACCGTTCCCACTCTTTTTTCCAGTCCAGTTGAAGGCTCTTCCATTTTCCTCTTTTCCTCTGGTAGGGAAGCACCTCCATGAGGGTATCTAAATCTATTTTTGGGGCCATTGGTCGTCTCTCCTTATGAATTATCGTATAAAGATAAATCAAGATTATTAAAACAGGCTAGAACATTTTCATAATTGGAAGATATGGCCGCAAAGGAAGGATATAATTCCTTTTAGGCCAAACATCAAACATGAGGGCCTTCCTCGTGAGAAGGTCTTCTGGTATTCGCTTGGATAAAGCTCGTAAGACTCTAACCTATTGTAAATTTGAGAATATGTCAAGGGGTATTGCCGGAAAATAATAAAACACATAGTAAATTCAGCGGGTTTTTATGGAAAAACCTTAGAGATTCCTCAAAGAAAGTATTTGAAATACCGTCAGAATGGTAAAATAGAAAAATAGTATTTGAAAACTGAACGGTTCTTCCATAATATAAAAGCTACTGGAAACTAAATGTACGATATTTAGATGATATCGTTCGTCTTTAACTCATTAGGTTTATCTTCGACAATGCACCTTGATGTCAACATTCCCCATCTGCTGAAAGAAGAAACCACACGAAAATATGAAGCATTCCTTGTTGCAGCAAAAGATGCAGATGTATCCTTGCCTGATGATGTTGAATTCATTAATGCGCTAAAAAAAGTTTTTACCTTTAGTGATTTTGTCTTCAAAAGCTGTGCGCGCGATCCTGGATTCTTTAAAGATTTATATGAAAGCGGAGATCTTCAGAGAACATTCGGAACAGGTGATTTTCAAGAAAAACTGATATCCTATTTAATTGATGTTAAAGACGATGCACAACTTTCAAGGCAGCTTCGCCGATTTAGGCGGTATCATATGGTCCGTATCGCCTGGCGAGATCTGGCCGGCTGGTCAAACCTTTCGGAAACCATGGATGACCTCTCGGCTCTGGCCGATGCTTGCATCGATCAGGCATTGTCGTTTCTCTATAAAAGGCAATGTTTAAAATACGGCATTCCAACCGCACACGACGGATCTCATCAAAGGCTGGTCGTTGTGGGAATGGGTAAGCTTGGCGGACAGGAGTTAAACTTTTCTTCGGATGTTGACTTGATTTTCGCTTATCCTGAAATCGGAATATCCCAAGGAGGTTTGGAATCCATAGACAACGAAGAGTTTTTTGTTCGCATTAGTCGTCAATTGATAAAAATCATCGGTGCCAATACCTCCGACGGCATTGTATTTCGGGTCGATACGGATCTTAGACCTTATGGTAAAAGTGGACCCGTGGTGATGAGTTTTGATGCGATTGAAGATTACTATCAGGAGCAGGGACGAGAATGGGAGCGATACGCCTTGATAAAGGCACGGATTGTGGCGGGTGACACAGATACCGGCGAAATACTTTTAGAAAACCTTAAACCCTTTGTTTATCGAAGGTATCTTGATTTTGGTGTATTTGAATCTTTAAGGAAGATGAAACAAAAAATATCCCTTGAAGTCCAGCGCAAGGGAATGACAAATAATATCAAAATCGGTTATGGTGGAATTCGCGAAATCGAATTTTTTGGGCAGATATTTCAACTCATACGGGGAGGCATCATGCCTTCGCTTCAACAGCGCAGCATACAGAAGACACTAAAAATTCTTGCCGCTGAAAATTATATTTCCAAACATGTTTGTGATGAACTTACTGGGGCATACACATTTTTGCGAAACACAGAACACCGCTTGCAGGAATTTTCAGATCAACAAGCCCATGTCATCCCGTCGGATATTGTTGCAAAAACGCGTTTGGCTGCGTCCATGGGGTTTGATACTCCGGAAGCGTTCGAATACCAGTTGGAAAAACACAGGAAAATCGTTCATTCTCATTTCGATAAATTGCTGGAAGCCAAAGATTCCAATTCTGCCGATGACAGGACCAGAGGAGTTAAAACCGGTTTGGAGGCAATATGGGAAAATCTTTTAGAAGATAAAGAGCGCAAAAAGATACTTCTTACGGCCGGATATGAGAACTATGATGACGTCGAGCGCTTATTGGATCACCTTCGGTACCACCCGGCAACGCGATCGCTCAGCAGTGACGGACGGGGTCGTCTTGACAGGTTGATGCCCTTGATCCTCAAAGAAGTCGGACGCTCTGAACATCCCATTGTTGTGTTAAATCGAATCGTCGATCTGATCAAAACCATCCAACAGCGTACCAATTACCTGGCGTTATTGCTGGAAAATCCTACGGCTATCGTGCATATGGTGAATCTGGTCAGCGCCAGTCCCTGGATCTTCTCATTCCTGTCCCGCCATCCGGTCCTGTTGGACGAACTTCTTGACCCTCGCACCCTGTATCGTCCTCCGGAAAGACCGGAGCTCATAAAGGAAATCCGCAAGCGGCTCGACCTGGTCTCCGGTCAGGATTTTGAGCACCAGATTCAGGAATTGTGCATTTTTAAACAGGTGAATACATTACGGGTGGCTGCAGCAGATGTCACCGGTTCCCTGACATTAATGCGGACCAGCGACCATCTTACCGAGATTGCCGAGAGGGTATTAAATGAAGTTGTTGAATTGTCATGGAATTATTTAACCAAAAGGCATGGAATCCCGACCTGCCGGTTGGACGAAATGGACATCGGGCGGGGATTTTCCGTTATTGCTTATGGCAAGTTGGGCGGATTTGAACTCGGTTATGGATCTGATCTGGATATGGTGTTTCTCCACGCCGGAACCGAAGGGCAAACCCAACGCGGAAAGTTTCCTATTGATAATCAACAATTTTTTGCCCGTTTGGGCCAAAGGGTCATCCATATTTTAACCACACATACGGCCGTGGGAAAGCTGTACGAGCCGGATATGCGGTTAAGACCCAGCGGCAGTTCCGGTATTCTGGTGAGCCACATAGAAGGGTTTAAGGATTATCAGATTAATAAAGCCTGGACATGGGAACATCAGGCCCTTATCAAAGCAAGACCCATCATCGGTGATATCAATATGGCCAAAAGCTTTAAACAAATTCGGAACGAGGTTCTTGCACGGCCTAGAATTAAGACCCGATTAAAACGAGACGTTGTCGACATGCGCGAACGGATGCGAAAGGAACTCTCAAGTACGGATCGAGGATTTTTCGACCTCAAGCAGGATAAAGGAGGGATTGTTGATATTGAATTTATGGTCCAGTATCTGGTTCTTTTAAGGTCTAGCGAATACAAAGAATTATTAAAGTGGACCGATATTGTAAGGCTCCTTGAAACATTGAAAGAAACCGGTATCATTAAGGATCATGTCGCTCACATCTTAAAAGTTGCTTATCTAACCTACCGATCATCTGTACACCAGCTCAGCCTTCAAGAAAAACCCGCCAAAGTTCCTGAAAATAACTTTCGTGGACTGCGAGAAAGCATCAGGCAAATCTGGAAAGATATCATGGAAATTGAATAGGGTTACATTTTTGTAATTAATAGGCGTTAATATTAACAAAATTGTAAGCGACCATTTTTATATTTTCACATGTTATGACTAATAACTGTTTGTATTAATGGGTGGTTATGAGAGTTTGGTCTTATGGCACACTTGTTGCTGATATAGATAGCATCGGTTTGGCATTCGTATCTCGTGTTTGAAATTTTTATAAAAATTGACATCATTTGCGTTGAAATGACACTTTCAAATACAATAAAAATAGAACGTTTTGAACCGGCTGCAACGCGGTTGCGGAAAAACACCGAAAATCTGATTTCCGATTTTTTAAAAAGAAAATCGCCGGACTTTATAAATCGACATGCACAAATTCTGGACGACTATTTTTTTGAAAGTTTCGAAAGCTCCCGTGTGGGACCCAAAATGGGGATGGAAAAGAATCCCTATGCGATCATTGCGCTTGGGGGATATGGACGAAAAGAGCAGTTCATTCATTCGGATGTGGATCTTCTTTTTCTTTTTGAAAAATATGTTCCTGACAAGGCCGAGCATCTTATCCAGGAAATTGTCTACCCGTTGTGGGACATCGGTTTTGAGGTGGGTCACGCCACTCGATCCCTAAAAGAATGTGTCAAATTGGCTATTGATGACATTGAGGTTTTGACGTCCCTTTTGGACGCACGTTTTGTTTGTGGCATGTCGCTGTTGTATTCGGCTTTGATGGAGAATCTTCGTAAACGGTTTAAAACGAGGCAGTTAACTAAAATCATAGAAAAACTGGTAGACATCAGCCGAAGCAGACATGAATGTTTCGGAGATTCCTCGTATCTCCTCGAACCCAATCTCAAGGAAGGCCAAGGCGGATTAAGAGACTATCACACCATGCTCTGGATTGCCAGACTGAAATCGAATCTCAAACAATTCAGAGATCTCGAGTATTATGGTTTCTTGTCCCATGATGAATTTCAGAACATGAGGCAGGCGCTTGAATTCATCGGTAATGTTAGAAACTGTTTGCACCAACTGTCCGGGAGAAAATGTGATCAGCTTTATTTTGAATACCAGATTAAAATGGCGGATGCCCTGAAGTTTGGCAAAAAAAACGGGCAGCAGCCGGTAGAACGATTTTTGGGGAAACTTCATAGCCAAATGGAATTTTTAAAGCAGCAGCACTTGATGTTTCTTTACGAACTGGGATTATTCAAAAATGTTAAACGCTTGAGAAAGACCCTAAAACACACCCTTGTTAAAGGGCTCGAAATTACGGAAAACGGGATGATCAACTTTGTTTCTTCAGAAGACATCCTTCGCGATCCAAACCTAATGATGAAAATATTTGAACAAAGCGCGATTCTGAATATTCCACTAAGCGCCGAGGCCAAAAGACTGGTTAGAGAATTTGGATATCTTATTGATGAAGATTTTTCTTCTTCAGTGTTAAATATTGAATCCTTTGAAGAGATTCTATCTCAACCTTCATCGACGTTTAATGTGCTCGATGAGATGCTAAACACCGGTTTTTTAACCCGATTTATTTCTGAATTTAGGGAAATTGCCAACAGAATCCAATATGATGAGTACCATCTTTATCCGGTTGATCGACATTTGCTGAGAACCGTTCAGAACATAAAAATATTTGGCACATCCGAAGGAATTTCAAAATATCCATTATGTGGCGACATTTATAAAGGGCTTAAAAAACGTAATCTCATGCTGTGGGCGGCGCTTTTACACGATATTGGCAAGGGCAAAACGGGCGTAAGCCATTCAATAACCGGTGCTGAAATGGCTCGCTCCATCCTCGTTAAAAAGGGATTTAAAACAAAAGATATCGATACCGTCTGCTTTTTGATCCGAGAGCATCTGTTGCTGATTAAAACCGCAACGCGCCGGGACCTCAACGATGAAGAAACCGCGATTTTGATGGCCAGAAAGATAGATGATATCAACCATTTAAAAATGCTTTATTTGTTGACTGTGGCTGATTCCATGGCCACCGGTCCAAATGCCTGGAGCGATTGGACAGCGACGCTTTTGAGAGATCTTTTTTTTAAGGTGTTGAATATCCTGGAAAAAGGGGAACTTGCATCCAGAGAGGCAGTTGAAGTTGTTGAGAAGAAAAAGGCCAAAGTCTTCGGGTCCGAAATAAAGCGCTGTTCAAAAAATGATTTGGAGACACTGTTCAATTTCATGTCTCCACGATATCTTCTTTATACACCCTCTGATAATATCGTAGAACATATCGAACTGTACAAAAATATTGGTACAGCAGACTTTATCTGGAACGTTAAAAAAACTCCGGATTCCAATACCCGGACGGTCACCATTTGTGCAAAAGATCGTCCCGGTCTTTTTTCAAAGATTGCGGGGACATTTACACTAAATGGACTCGATATTCTCGATGCACAGATCTTCACCTGGCGGAATAATATTGCCCTTGATATTTTTGAAGTCAACCCACCGTTGGATCAGATTTTTGAAAAGGAAAGGTGGCAACGGGCTGAAACCCATCTCAAATCTGCACTGTCCGGCGATTTGGATCTAAAGACGGCGCTGGAAGAAAAAATAACGGTCTACCCACCGGCCAATCGTCACGTAAAAAGCAGACCCCATCAAATCAGTGTAGATAATGACAGCTCGAGTTTCTTTTCGATTATCGAAGTCTTTACTTATGATTTTCCGGGGCTTCTATATATGATTACCGATGCACTTTTCAGGTGCGGGCTGGATATCTGGGTGGCCAAAATTGCCACAAAAGTGGATCAAGTTGTGGATGTTTTTTATGTGAGGGACTTTGATGGACAAAAAGTTGATTCACCGGATCAGGTTGAGAAGATTAAAACATCCATTAAAGAAGTACTGCCGGGGTTCAAGACTTGAGTTAATACCAAATGAGTAGGAAATATTCACCTGTCGTGCGTGGATCTTTCGATCCATGATTGGGGCGTTAACTGATACCGTCGATTGATTCCATGGTTTAACGACATAAGGAGGAAACATTATGAAAAAGGTAGAGGCGATCATAAAGCCGTTCAAGCTGGATGATGTCAAAGAGGCCCTCAATGAAATCGGAATCCAAGGGATGACGATTTCAGAAGTCAAAGGATACGGGCGTCAGAAAGGGCATAAAGAGATTTATAGGGGTGCTGAATATGTGGTGGATTTTATCCCGAAAATAAAGATCGAAATCATCGTAAAGTCCGATAGAGTCAAACAGGTGATGGAGACCATACAAAAGTCCGCTTATACCGGAAAAATCGGGGACGGAAAAATCTTTATTCTACCCATGGAAGAAGTGATTCGGGTGCGTACCGGAGAAAAAGGAGAGGATGCCATATAAAATCTTTAAATGCTCCAAGCGAGCTTACGTTTGAAGGAAGATTTATGAAAATGAAGAGGGCTAAATTCTTATTAACAGGAATTTTTTTAGTCGTGTTGCCAAAACTGGCTTTTGCAGCCGAAAGTGCTGCGATAGATTCCGGGACTACCTCCTGGATGTTGACTGCAACAGCATTGGTTTTGCTAATGGTTCCGGGGCTGGCCATGTTCTATGGGGGCTTGGTCAGAACGAAAAATGTATTGGGCACCATGATGCACAGTTTTGTCGCCATGGCGATAATCGGTGTACTTTGGGCGGTTTGCGGATATTCACTAACCTTCGGAAAGAGTATTTTGGGAGGCATTGTTGGTTGGAACAATGACTATTTTTTTCTAAACGGGATAGATGAGGTGATTACCAACGGAGTACCGGAATATGTCCTGGCAATGTTTCAGGGTAAATTCGCAATTATCACTCCGGCACTGATCAGCGGTGCGCTGGCAGAGCGGGTTTATTTTCGAGGTTACATTTTGTTTATCGTTTTGTGGTTTTTGTTTATTTACTGTCCTTTATGCCATTGGGTTTGGGCTTCGGATGGATGGCTCTTTAATGCCGGCGCTTCAGGGGTCATTGATCTTGCCGGGGGTCTTGTCATCCACGTTTCGGCGGGCTTTAGTGCTCTGATTGTAGCGCTGATGCTCGGGCCTCGATACGGTTATCCGAAAACGGCGATGAACCCGAACAACCTTGTAATGACGCTCATGGGGGCCGGGCTTCTTTGGGTGGGCTGGTTCGGTTTCAATGCCGGTTCCACCGTGCAAAGCGGATTGGATACTGCCCGTGCTTTGACCATGACGCAAATTTCTGCTGCCAGCGGCGCACTGACGTGGATTATCATAGAAGCCATCATCTTTCGTAAGACAACCTCACTGGGGTTTGTGTCCGGCATTTTGGCCGGACTTGTTGCCATAACTCCTGCAGCAGGTGTCGTTAAGCCCTATGGCGCCATCGTTATCGGCGCCATGTCTTCCATCGCTTGTTACTATGCTCTAAACGCCAAAATGAAATTAGGCTATGACGACAGTCTCGACTGTTTCGGGATACACGGCATCGGAAGCGGGCTGGGTGTTATAATGCTCAGTTTTTTTATCCGAGACAGCTGGATGCAAAGTGCCGCTTCATCTGTCAATGGCTCATGGTCTTATTTCAATCAACTAACCATTCAGCTGCTGGGAATGGGAGCAACAATTGTTTTGGCAATTGTCGGCACAGCGATCATTGTGTTTGTTGTTGAAAAGACCCTTGGATTTCGTATTGAAGAACAAAAGGAAATCGAAGGACTTGATCAGTCTCTCCATGGAGAGCATGGATATGGACTCGTGTATCCGGATATTCGAGGATAATCGGAAAGATTTAGACATTTGATGAAAAGAGAGAAAGGTTTCGGTTGGCGAATTAAAAAAAGTAAATTTTAGAATCGGATTATTTTTTAGAAATAATGAATGACTAAACCACAAACATTTTTAAGGAGGATTTATTATTATGACACCAAAAGAAGTCATTGAATTTGCAAAAAAGAACAAGGCCAGAGTCGCTGATCTTCGGTTTCTGGATTTTCCAGGCCTATGGCAGCATTTTACGGTGCCCATGAGTGAACTAACAGAATCATGCTTCGAGGATGGTTTTGGTTTTGACGGCTCCAGCATCCGGGGGTGGCAGCCCATTCACGCCAGTGACATGCTGGTGGTGCCGGACGCCGCTACTGCCAAAATGAGCCCTTTTTTTGAAGTACCGACCCTGGTTTTAATCGGCAACATTGTGGACCCCATTACCCGTGAAGCATATACCAGGGATCCACGAAATATTGCCAAAAAAGCGGAAGCATATCTCAAGAGCACTGGAATCGGCGATACGGCTTATTTCGGACCGGAGGCTGAATTTTTTATCTTTGACGATATCCGTTTCGAATCTTCCAATCATCGGGCCTATTATGAGATCGATTCCATTGAAGGTATTTGGAACAGCGGACGGGAAGAATGCCCCAACCTTGGCTACAAACCGAGACACAAACAAGGCTACTTCCCGGTGCCGCCCATGGATAAGTTTCAGGATAT
>JAFDCA010000158.1 GCA_019313025.1 Deltaproteobacteria bacterium | reverse complement strand
TGGGCTATGTATTTTTCGCGTAGGGCGTCTTCCATGGTCATCATCCAGCTCGAGGCATTCCAGGCTCCAAGAGTGGGTTCTTTAGCAGGAGTCCAAAACGATCCGCTGCCGCTACCGCCGTGTCCAAAATAAGTAATGGCTTTGACATCGGGATCCAAAATGGCTTGAAGAATTCTTTTTTCAGTTCCATTAAAATCGATACGGACTTCATACCCCATAAATTCCAAATCCATCTTCTCTAATATACACCGATTGGCATTAAGGTCTTTTGTAAATCGAGTGAGATTTGGGGCTATAAAAATATAGGCAACTTTGGAAAACGCTTGAGTGAAAGCCCCGAAAAAGATCATTAGAAACAACAAAAAAGTTTTTACCTTCCAGAGCCGTCTTCTGATTCCGTTATTGTTATGGATTCTTCCCTCCATTGATCCCTCCGCATAAATTGTTTATAGAACCTTATTCTATAACAAAAACTCCAGTAACCGCATTTTGCGCCGAATTTTCCTAAAGATGATGAAAGCAAATTCATCTGGAAAGAATAACTATTTCCGGTTGTGTTATCTGCAATATCGCAGATTTTTTAAGGCTTCAAAACTTGTGATAGCTTGCCAATCTGCAATATTCACAACAACAATTGATGTGCAGATATCATATTTTTCTGGTGTCAGGTGTTGTCAAACTATCTTCGTCCAATGACGGTCAATAATCATAAGCTTCTTTCTCAATATCATCCTTAAGAGAATCAAAAGCCATAGAATGATACTCAACTTCAAACCATTCCAGAAACATTTTGTAAGTTATATTATCAGGCCACATTTCATCAACAACAATCCAACTTGATAGCTCCAACTCAAAAATATCTTGGAACATATCTTCTATGAAAGCCTCTGCCTGTTCATCTGAATCTACGACAGGCAGCAAAATCACACTGCAATCTGTGCTAAAGTCTTGGATGGAATATTGATTCTCTTCATCTCCTACAGAATTAGCCCAGTCTACAAATGGCTGCTTGGGTTTTATGATCGCAACTGATCTATCTATTTGAAACATTGGATGCTCCTTTTACATGTAAGATTCTTTAGATTTGACCCCAGGGTGGGGATGACCCCATAGGGGGGTACATGGCCCTCAACTAGCCTGATCACACTTTATATATAACCTCACACACAACTTTTTGATATTTTCTGATTATCAGAGATCAACCAGTAATATAGGTTTTCTGTGCAGGTCAATACATCCCTTTACTGAAGTTGTCAGTTCCAATATTTTTGTTATGAATTCCGCTACAATTCAAGCCGATCAAAACTTTTTTTAGTGATCTCCGCCTTCACTTTTCCAGTATGAGCAATGCCTTCAGGTTCAAATAAAATAAGTTTGACATGTCCACGGGGCACAACACGATGTTCTACACCTCTTCGAACAATGTAAAATTCACCGGTTCGTACAGTAACGTTTTTGTCCTTTTCATAGATGTCAAGTATTCCATCTACTACAAAGAACATTTCGTCCTCTTTTTCATGTATATGCCAAGGAACCTTATCACCCTCTAACCGTACAACCATAACAAGCTGACCGTTTAAATCACCTACTATTTTCGGTGAGAAAGTATCACTAAACTTTTCGAAACATTTTTCAATATTTACTACTTTAGCCATTTACTTACTCCTTATACATAACGTTTAATATAGGTTAGGAGGCACTTTCATTCCACCAGCACAACATAAGCCGTCAGGAGGCTGCTGGTTGGACGATCTCCAGCTGGTTCATACCTAAGAAATATGGCCTGTAAACCTAATTTCCCTGAACAGCTTCTGGTTTGGTGGGTTTTTCTTTGACTTTGGTTTTCATACTGTCTTCAAGTTTCTTAACGGCATTCTTCAAGTTCTTGCTGGCCAGATGGCTGTATCTTTCAGTCATTGCCATAGTGGAATGGCCTAAAAGTTCCTTTACCGTATAGAGGCTTTCCCCACTTTGTGCGAGCCAAGATGCAAATGTGTGACGTAGAGTATGAAAATACACCTTCTGACGTGGGTCGTTAATGCCATCATTGAAACCAAGATCTTTTATAGCCCTGCCAAATGCATTTGAAACTTCTTTGATCATACCACCTTTTCTATTCTTGAATATAAGACTTGTCGGTGCGGCTTTCTTTTTAGATGAGAGGATTTCACGAACTGTCTGTGTCATATGGGCAGTTCTATTGAATCCCCCTTTAGAATCCATTACCCTAATTGTACCTTCATCACAGTCTATACAGTTCCAAGTAAGCTTGAATATTTCTCCAGCCCTAAGGCCACAATGAAGTGAGATATAAGCGATTTCGTAAAGTTGTTGGCTTCGAACTTTAAGCTCTTCCAGTAACAGTTGGGCTTCCTCTTGTTTCAGGAACCTCTCTCTTTTATTGTCGACTTTCGGTCTAGTTACCTTTTTTGTAGGTGACTCACCAAAAAATATTTCGTTCTTAATGGCATGATTGAACACTTGTCTGATAACCGCAAAAGCGTACTGGATTGATCGTGCAGACCTCCCTGAATCTGCCAAATTTTTCTTGATCCGTTCAAGATGAAATGGACGAATATCTTTAAACGGCATCCTACCGATTACAGGTTCTATCCAAAGTCTGTGCAAACTATTTTCCCTTTGGTATGACCTCCAACCTTTGTTGATTTTGGCTTCAGGGAAATAACGTTCTCTGAAATAATCTGAAAAGGATAGGGTTTCTTTATCAATTCGTTCCTTTTCCAGTCGTTCTTGTTTTCGTTTTTCATTCTCAAGGGCACGTTGCTCAGCTAAGGTCTGAGGTCCTTTACCAGTTAGATGGGCTTTTTTTAGGTCCGAGAGTACAATTGAAGCCTTTTTAGCATTCCAACCCTCGCTTGACCATCCAATGCCTTCCTCTTTCAGTTTTCCATTGATCCGATATCGGATAAAAAAATATCTGTCGAAATTTCCACTTGAATATTTTCTGGTTCTATGAACTCTATAACGAACACCTGGAAATTGTGTTGAGAATTTATTTGATGCCATTTTAAACCGCCTTAATAGCTAGCCCCACAATAGCCCCACAGTTTGCGTGTGTTTAAGTGAAATTATGGGAATGATAATATCAAGTAAAATCAATAAAGTCAAGCGAATAGGAAGGGTAGGGCATTTGAGGGATGTATAATATTAAGGACTACGAATCCGTAGGCCGCAGGTTCGAATCCTGCCGGGCGCACCAGCAAGAAGGTAATTATGGAGAGGAACGCTACCGTTCTTTTCTTTAAAAACAAAAGGGTCATTCAGACTTGATGACCCTTTTAATGTTTCTATCCGCATGCAAATGTGCCGCGTTGATGCCTTGCAGTTTTAAATATCCGGTCGCCAAACTTAAGATTGGTTTTATCAATAGTATTTAACTTGTGGATGGAATATGACGATATAGATATAAAGGATGAAATCGAGACCGGAAACGCCCCAGCAAAAGCACCGGAAGAAGAGCAGCGGGTTTCTGCAATTTTGAACCTAAAACAACAAATGGAATGAGGAAATAGGAAACAGTTAAAACCCTATTATCTTTATTCCTTTCCTAATTCCAACAAGGGGACCTATGCGTATTTTAACCGCCAATTTTATCACCAAAAAGAAGCGGGGTAGGATATCGTTCAATAAGGCATTAAAGTGAGGTAATCCCATGAAAAAAGCAATGATAATTTTGATTTTATTACTTATAGTCATTCCCTTATATGGCTTTAATTCCTTGGTAAGGCATGAAGATATCCCCAAAATGAGAGAACTGGGAATCAGCCAAGAGATTATTCAATACTTCATTTCAAATCAAACCAGTTCGGTGAGTTCAGAGGATGTGATTAAGATGAAGCAATCCGGTTTGAACAATGATGACATCCTGTCGGCGATTAAGTCGGATCTATACCGGCCGGAGCGGAAATCCACGTCAATGGAGGAAGCAGAATTGATCGCCAAACTTAAAGAATCGGGCATGAGCGATGAGGCCGTTCTTCAATTTATACAAACAGTGAAGTCAACACGACAGGTGGATTCACATGGGAACGTGACCCAGCAGTATACAAATGAATCTCAAAGAACGCCATATCCAACTACAGGTGCGACTTTTCCAAAACCTGATAACTATGGATATGATCCATTAAACGGGAGATTCTTACTTCTTGTTAAACCCCAAGGCAACCAGTAACTAAATTTCATATCATGTGATTGAGGTTTTCAAAGAGAATCCGCTAAGAAAAAAAGCTCTCCATTGATAATTCATAAATTGGAGAGCTTATCAAATAAACAGCAAACTAAATTATGGTGACATTGACCGCAGCAGGGACTTTTATGCCATCTCCTCTATGTCAAATGAAACCCGATCACCTTCATCAAGAGGCTTGAAACCGGTGCTATTGATTCCTGATTAATGGACAAATACATCCGGACCATCCTCTTGTTCAATAAATCCATAACCTTTTTTGTCGCTAAACCATCCTGGTAAACCATCTATTATCAAAGCATCTCAAAATAATATTCATCGGTTAATGATGGAAATATCATTTAAGTTCGTTAATGAACTTACCGATAAACAATTAAAGTTCCGGCGGTAATTATGTGCCCCTATGTGAACTTTTTCAAAGACCCCCGGGATGGGATCCCCCGGGGGCACCACCTCATTCAAAACCATTCAATTTCACTTTTTCTTTGCAGGAAGTTTAAATAGTTTCTATAATCTGATTCTTAACCTTAACCGTCATTCAATATACCAGTGACAGGGATTTTTCCCAGGGATCTTTGGCCTGAGATATCCTCGAATTTTCCTTAATAAAAAGAAAATGAAAAAAATAAAATCATGAAGATAAATGATAAAGTTGAAATATTATTTGATGAGGGTTTAGACAGCTTTAACACCGATGAATATGATAGAGCGATTAAACTGTTTAGCAGAGTTTTAACGATCGATCCCGATCATCCGGATGCACGATACTACATAGCACTTTCTTGGGCAAATAAAGGAAATTTTAATAAGGCACTATCTGAATTCACCAAAGCCTTAGAAAAGAATCCTCATGATACGGATGCGTTGATCGGTCGTGGGGAAGCCTGGCGGAGCAAAGGAAATATTAAAAATGCTCTCATTGATTTTAAAAAAGCGCTTGGCATGGATCCAAATAATGCGGATTATAAAAAACTTGTTTTTGATCTGGAAGAAAAATAGGCGAATGTTTAACATCATTTTTCTTGAAATCGCTCAAGATTTAGGTTATCAAAATTTATAGGTTCTCGGTCATCAGCACCTGTATGCTTAAAGCATTTTAAGTTACAAAGAACATATTGATCCAAAACTTTAACAAAAACTTGTAACAATATAATTTAAAAAGAAATTTAAATATTGCCTGGGTGGCGGAAGTGGTAGACGCAAGGGACTTAAAATCCCTCGGTCCTTAGTGGCTGTACGAGTTCAAGTCTCGTCCCGGGCACCAATGAAAATAAGGGGTTATATTCAATGTGATTGATAATCCCTTTTGTATTTTTATGATAAAAAAAAATTGTCCCACTCCTGTCCCACCTTTTAGAACCATTATTTTTTGTTGAACGATTAGGGTAGAGGATTAATGGGAACACCACCCACCTAACGGTCTTGTTTAACTATAAAAAGTATATGTACATATTCAAACAGACAGATCTTTCTAATATTTTTAGAATACACCCAGAACATGCATCAAAGTTTCCACATGCTCATTTTCTGATAAGCATGTGCCATTTCAGATTCATTTAATGATAAACTTACTCTAAATCGTCAATTGTATTGACGATAAATGTCCTTCCACTTGAGTCTAATCTCGGCAGCAATTGATAACCTACTGTGATATTTTATGATTATTAATATGAGTTTTTCTGGTACGTATTGTGCATTCTTTTAATATCCGATTGTTCTAATTCATAAGGAGAATGTGTGTTATGCAAGGAATACAAAAGATGAATAAGGCAATTAGGATTTTGAAAGACTATGTCCATAAAGATATAAACATTGATCAGGTAGAAATATTGTTGCACCTAGCAAATAATGAACCTGAACCTATATCCTATTCGACCTTGAGTAAATTGATGGACAACTCAACGGTAAGCATCTCTATGAATATCAACATCCTGAGTAAATACTGTATCAAAAATTCGACTGATGGAGAGTGGATTGACACCAGTATTGGTCTTGTGAAAGCATTCAAGTCTCCAATTGATTCTGAGGATTATATTGCTTTTCTAACCGATAGAGGAACAAAAGTGGTGTGGATATTAAACGAACTTATTAGGTAACGAAATGAGAAACCTGAGAGGTATGAAAATAGAATAAAAATTAATTGCCATTATGTTTCTATAACAGGTTATAATTATGAATAAAATTGTACAGGCATTGATCGTCGTTGGTATGTTGATCGTACCGGCCTTGAGTAATTTGGATGATTATAATGACCCAAATGATCATTCAAAATACAATGATCATGGTTGGATGATGGAGAAACAGAGACAACAATATCTTGAGTATGAACAAGAGAAACTATGGGATCAGATGGTGATGGATGCTTTGGAGAATGAAGAACGTCAGACACAGGTCTTTGATAATCAAGAGAACATAATAAAGGAAATTAGAGGGACTGACATTTATAAAGAAGACTCTTATGATTCTGTGTGTCCATATGGTGGTTGCGGATAATAAATGAGAATTTATTTGTCCTGAACGATACTTGATTTGACAGAGGTCAGATCCTACTGAATGTCAATGACAGACTACTGAAAGCCTCTCACTCGCCTTTTTAAGGCTTCATTTTTAGTATACTTCATATAGGCTTCTTCATCGTTTTCTAAGTAATATTGTAGTTCATCTATTAGCCGTTTTCCTGCCATTTTTGCCTGAAGTATTTGAGTTATGATAAATTTGACCTTCGAGCTTTGTTTCCCTGAAGGGTCGAAATAAATTTCTATATCTCTGCGATCATCTATTTTTAAATTTATAGCTTTTACTTGAATAAATTCAGCTTCTTCAGAATAATTTTGTATCCATCGATCCTTGGTATTAATTAAAATAAATTTTGCTGCACTGTATACTTTTTCTAAATCATAATTAAGTGTGATTGTAATGTGCCTCACTTCGTCTGGTTTATCTTGTAATGAGCGACAAGAAACAAATGACAAAATTACAATTATTAGGACTATCAAAAACAAGCTATGATCTTTCAAAACGGATCTCTTTTGATGAGTTTTCTGTTTAAGATCCTCAATATACAACGTCAAACTCTAAGATTTCAAGATAGGTGTTCAATGCATCCAGACCAATAACATTGACATATCAAATCATAGTAACTACCTTTCCATTGGTTCCAACTTTTTTCAGATATTTCTGAAAGTGAGGATACTATGATTGAAGTTACAAAATCAGCTACTGATAAGATTGCTGAATATTTTAAAGATAAAGAAATCTCACCTATTCGTGTTTTTTTACTCGCAGGAGGATGTGCTGTGCCATCACTTGCATTGGATGTGGATGAGCCTAAAGATACAGACGATGTATTCGATATAGACGGTTTTCAGTTTGTCATTAATAGGTTTTTACTGAAAGAAGCAGAGCCGATAAAAGTTGATTATACGAGATCGGGATTCCAATTTGATTGTTCATTGGAGTTCGAGGATGGATGTTCAGCCTGTTCATCATCAGGTGACTGTGGCTAAAAAATACCTAACCCATAGTAATAGGGTATTCGTTTTAAATAAAGTCGTCCATGGGGAGCTCTGGAGAGATACCAGAAGCACTGTTAAGGCTGCTGTGAGATATATTATACTTCCCTTTGGCCCTTACCCATACCCTTTTAAAAATTTCTATTCAAAATTTTTTTAATGCCGATAGTTCACAGTTGATTGCGGAATTTACTGCGCCTTCATTCAATCGGCTTTCAATGTAAGGTTTACCGTTCTGTATTACTGAATCCAGTAACATTTTCTCTTTTATAAATGTTTCCATAAGCCTCTCACTTTCTCCCTGAGTTATCCACGGGCAAGGAGCAGGGACATCCTTTTCAGCCGTACGTGCCTATCCCTTGGGGTTAGTATTATGAAAAAATTTTCATACATGTTATGGTATATACCTCAAAAATTGAGAAATTATGATATAAATTAGTGGTCTTATCTGTATGCAATAGCCATTATAAATAATTGATATTTAGGTATATATATGCATCTGATTAATTTTGCATGGTTTTTGCAGTGGAAAAAACTCCCGTTTAGTATTGTGGTGGGCAATTATTATTGGAGGATTATTGATCATGGAAGTAGTATTTAGCATATTATTTATTTATACATTTATTATAGCCATTTTATTACTATGTTTATTGTTAATATTTTGCAATACCAGTGAAGGCTATTACTCTGATGTACTGGCAAGAAAAGACTTTCAAAAAAAATGTCCCAATTGCCGAGATATCTGGTATGACCGAATCCATCGAAGGAGCTGGATGCGCCTTATACCGGCACGAAACACTATTATTGTAATAAATGTAGATACAAATTTATGATTATTTTCCGTAGAATTGCCCTAAAGATGTCATATAAAAGATTAAAGCAAGTGTCATTCTAACAGGGGCTCTTTATTGGAAAACAAGCCAAAAACCTCATCCGAGCATAAAATTGAAAACTCTTGATATACTGAATCCAGGAACTTCAAATGTTTTGTTTCTGAGTATTTTGACGTTCATGCGGTTATTACCATGATTCCTTTTGGAGTCATGTTTATTGATGATTTTGAGAGAATTCCAATTTAAAATTACTATTTTTTTGGGGCAGCCCGTTCTTTTTGTCCGGCCTATAGATTGTTCATAAATCATTCTTAGAGGGATTGTAATTGCAATTCGTGCTGTTGTATTTTAATAGATCCATATTGAATCATTAATTTGATCCGTATATGATCTAAACACCCTAAGTCAGAGATACCATCGCTTAAAGGATCTATGATGAATATGAGCGATTTTCAGCCGGATAATGTTGGATATTATGGAAAGCCTCTGTCTTCTTTAACCAGAGAGGAACTACTTAGAGCTGTATTGGAAATGGCCGGCATAATTCATAATTGCCCTGTAAAGGGAAAATGCTATGAAATTATAGAACGCATAGAAAAGGAAAAAATAAAAATTAACCCATAACCGAAAGGTTTCCATGGACTGAATATTAAAACCCCATTTCTCATAGAAGTGGGGTTTTGTTTATTTTATTGAACGGTATTCTTCACAATTCAAAAACTACCAGTCGCATGGAAGGGCAAGAGAAATGGAATAAAACATGCAAGGGAAAAAGGAAGAAATTGACAAGGAATTTGTTGAAAATTTGCTTGAGTCATATTCTGAAAGGCTGGTGAAAGCCCAAGAGGAAATCGAAAGGCTAAAACATGAAAATGCCATATTAAAGGAAAGAATAGCCATACTGATGGGGGAAAAATGATCTTAATCCGGCATGATTCAATTCGATTTGACACTACTTAGATAGGAAACCATATCCATGAAACATCTGCTAATTTCGATATCGAGTAGATAATATCCCTCATGCCCTCAAGCCCATTTTTTATCTTTTTGATTGCAAGAACAGGGACCACAGGGTTTTTTTCACTTTAATACTTAAAATTACAATCAAAGTGGAAATTATAGGACAAGAAAACCTTAGAGAACATTCAAATCACATTTTTTACCATTGGCACAGTTATGTTCCACTTGCCACACTATGTGCAGTACCCAGTATTTTTCCGGTTCTTGGCCGTGGCTTCCTATGCCTTTATGCAACATTCCAGCTGATATATGAAGATATGTCATGTTTTGCTTAGATTAATGGGGGTTGAAAAGACAAGTCTGGGTTCCATCGGTCATTCCGGTTGTAAAGCGGCGGACCGGCTTGTTGAAACCGATGAGACGGGATCGACTTGATGATTTACAAAATCGAAATATTGGACAGACATCACCAAATGGGAAACGTTGTTTCTGATGAGTATTAAAGATCTTAATGACAGATTGTTAAACGTTTTTAAAGACTGTCCTTACAAGGGGAAACGGAAAGAGTGCACCTTTCCTGAGATGCGAGAGATGGAAATAAATGATAGGATGGACTTCTTAGACGAGATGGATGAAGACGAGAAGATTGATAAGTGGCAGAAACATTTGGAATGCCTTATGAACGCTTTAGCCAGATGAGAAAAAAAATAACCTACGATTTGATCACAAATACTTCTAACATAATATGGCAATGGTCGCACCCCAAAGGCAAAAATTTAAACTTGGTGAATGGAAAAATTAGAAAGGCGATATTCTCATGCAGGAAAGTAGATATAGTGTTTGTTTATACTTTACTTTGTTGAGCATTATTCCATTTCTTTTTATTGGCATAATGTATGGTGTCCTGTCAGGGTGTTCGGAGAATTCGGAGCAAGCAACGCTTTCTCATGAAAGTGTGAATGAGAAAAGAATTACATCTGAATCACCCAAAATTGTTGAAAATATTACAACTGAGACCCTTTCAAATGGTGAGGAAAAGAGGCCGGATATCCGGTTAAAACAAGTTAAATCGGGTATCCAAAAGGGTATTGCTTTTCCGAATATTATCCTTATGAACAACAAAGCATATGCCAAACATACCAAGTGTATACGAACATTTACACATCTGAAGCATGCAAAGGAATATGCTGAGAAACATCCGGAACTTTATAAAAATGGTTGCGGCTCGTGTCACCACGATAAAGACAATAAGCCGCTTCGCAATCTCGAAGAGGGTGATGATGTACAAAACTGCGTCGAATGCCATAAGAAAGCGGGATATATTCAAGGCAAAGAAGCAAAGGGGCTGACAAAAGAGCAAAAGCGTGAATATCATGCCAATGCCATACATGACAACTGCAAAGGATGCCACAAGGAATTCAACAAGAAAATAAATTTAAAATCAAACGATGAAGGTGCGGCACCAGTTACGTGCAAAACATGTCATGGTGGTGAAAGCGAATAACAAGTTCAAGATTTATTCTGCATTTCAGAATGAGAGTTTATTTGTCACAGGACGAACTCGAATCAACACCAGAAGAACATGATATCTTTAATCAAGCACAACCCGAATGAGACCATAACTAAACTGGCTGAAACCGAGTATTATAGCAGTTGCCAAAAATATGTTCCGATTGAATAAATAACGGTCACGATTTACCCTAAGCCGCCGGATGATTTCGTTGAGGTCTGGAAGCTGTCTGAGCAAATGAGAGCGCGTTCAAGAGAACATTTTCGAAGTATTT
>JAFDCA010000157.1 GCA_019313025.1 Deltaproteobacteria bacterium | reverse complement strand
AATATATTGTGTGTCAAGGAAAATATACCACAACATATTGATATGTTAACCCCAAAAGAGATTTATTGTACAGCATTGAGAGAATTCAATGATGGGAAATCTTTTGATGGACCTTTGGGTCAAAGAAGATGATTGAAATGATAAACGAGCTTCTAACAAAAAAATCCGAATATGATATTAACCAAGAGACAACTATTTGTATTCACTATTCTTATAGACATTTATCGCAATGGGTCATACATCATTTTCATGGGGTCGCTATATTCTCCTAATTTCGTCAATTTTAATTTCAAGTGGCTTTAATTCGTCCTCGCGTCCTTTTTCACGCAAACGTTTTCTTAAATTTTTCAATTCTTGTTCGAGACGGGGCAATATTTCTTTTTGTATCATTTCCCGAACCTCTTTCCCCGATTGCTTCATCTTTTCATAAAGATTCCCGAGTTCGTCCTCAAGCTTTTTAAATGCCTCGCTATCCGGAATCTTTTTTAGTTCCTCGGAAAATTCGTTGAACTCTTTTCTGAACCTCTCCACTCCTTTTTCTAGATCTTTTTCCAAACGCTCAATTATAGCGGAAGATTTGCTGGAACCTTCGAGAACGGTATGGTTCTGCAATGGTGTTCCACCTTTTTGAATCTGGATCATTTCTAAGGCTCTTGGCCCATTATTTTGCGGATCTGAAACAATAAAAAATCTGACGTGTTCCGTGACTTCATTGGTATAGGCTTTATGGATCATCAGTTCAACCAGATAATTTCCCTGGTTTGTATAGGTCACTTCTTTCACTCGACCGATTCGGTTTGTTTCAAAAATAACGGCGTCGTTGGATTTCAATCCATCTATATGATCGAACCTGATGAACAAATTAAAATCTTCTGCCTCGCAACCCAACGAAATGATCGATACGATCAGCAGAATCACTAAATTTTTAAGCATCTATCCCCCGAATTCATCTTCATTGGAGTTCTTTTGATTCCTTTTCTTTATTGTTTTCAGATAGTTTTGTCTCGGTATTTTTCTTGTTACCTGTCACCTGACAGGAGTTTCTCACTCATGTCGAAATACCCAGTTTCGGTAGAATATACGTTTGTAGCAGAACCCAAATTCCGACGATGATCAACAACAAGACAATATCATTCATATTTTTTCTCCTTAATCCATCCATTCATCACAAAGGATTCATCTGGTTTATAATATTCAAAACTATAAATGACGCTCCATGTAATCATGTAACTGCTTTAAAACCCTTTGAGTCTCTTGAGAATCAGGGAGGATTGCCCCGATTTTCTCGATATAATCTCGGTTTTTAACCACTTGAAACGAATAGGAAAAGTTTAGATCAAACACCCAGCTCAATAGAAGCAGCTTTAAATCGTTTAATGTTTTTAAATCCTGAAAATGGACGAACCGTTCTTCATTGAAAGCAGACAGGACTCGTGGTGAAAAGGATGGATCATCCGGAAGACCGAATTCTACGATGGGGTTCGGCTGTTTGTCGCGTGTATTGTAGTAATCGATGAAAACTCTCCAAATGTCAAGTTTATCGGCATCCCGAAGAAGACGAATGAAAAACAGGGATTTTCCATTCTCTTTTTGAGAAATTGTGACGGCATTGTGGTTGGCAATGGCTTTTGTAATCCATTTTCTTTCGTCTTTGGTACATATATCCAGAACATGGTGCACCGCCAACTCTCGAAGTCCGAGCAAGGCATGATTTTCAGATTCCGCATCTTTGAATGTTCCGTAAACGGCATACTGTTTGAACCTGCCGATGTCATGGAAAAGAGCCATGGTTTCTGTCAACACCATTTCCTCATCCGACAGACCCAGATCTTCTCCCAGCAAGATCATATTTTCGCACACCTGTTCTGTGTGTTTTTCTTTGAGACGGATGTTTCTGTTATCGGCTGGATTGTCTGTATAAAAGCCGGCAACATAATCTGCAAACCATTTCTTTAAGTGTTCCAGATCTTTCTGCTTCATCGACACGTTTCCTATAAATTGTTTTAATTCGAAGAAAATAAGCTTAATCATATGATATGTCAAGATTCATACACATGCTGTCCCTTTCCGCCTTGACTCTATAGTGTTGTTTATCTAAACTCACAAGTATTGATCTCGATAAAAAAAAGCATTATTCATGGAGCGATTGAACAAATAGACACTCCTCGACCACTGAACTAATTAATTTGAAAACAACGATCATATGAGTATTCAAATGTATGGATGGTGTGGTAACATTGCCAGAATACATCTCTCGGACCGATCATGCCGCGTTGAGATTCCCGATTTAAATGTCTTAAAAACATTTATCGGTGGAAGGGGACTGGCTGGATATTATATTCGAAAAAAAATAACCCTTGATTGGCATCATCCGGATATGCCGCTTCTCTTGTTTGCCGGGCCCCTTGTAAATACGCGCTCACCCACAAGCGGTAGAATGACGATCATGTCCCGATCGCCTCTCACCGGAGCTGTCGGCGATTCTTCCGTGGGTGGATCTTTTGGTTTCCAGCTAAAAAAAGCCGGATTTGACGGCATTATCATAACAGGAACGTCCGACAGGCTTTGCGGCATTGAAATAAAAAATAGCAACATCCATATTGCCGATGCGTCTCACCTCAAAGGCCGAAAAACCGATGAGACGCATTCGCTTCTAAAGAGTCGAGGCTCAACAGCTGTTATAGGACCGGCAGCAGAAAATGGCGTTCTTTTCTCAAGTGCTATTATCGATGGACATTTCGCTGCAGGCAGGAGCGGCATCGGACTGACCTTTGCTTCTAAAAATTTAAAATATATCACTGTAAAAGGTACTGGAAAAACAAAAGTTTTCGACCCCATAGGTTTACAATCCGCCAGAGAAGATTTGTTCAGATTAACCGCTGCTTCTCCGATTCTTATGGGAAAATTCGGTATCGCGCGATTTGGTACCGGCGCTTTGTATGATCTGATGCATGCAAGGCGAATGATGCCCACCGAAAATTTTCGAAAAACCCAATTTGACCAAGCTTTCAAACTGAATGCACATGCGTTTAAAAAAAAGTTCAAACCCAAAAATACCGGATGTCTTGGATGTCATATTCTCTGTAAAAAAATAACAAAAGATCGTACAACCATACCCGAATTTGAAACCATGTCTCATTTCAGTGCACTTTTGGAGAATACAGATATGGGCACTGTCCTCACGGCCAACAGGATATGCAATGAAATGGGGATGGATACCATTTCATCGGCAGCCACTTTGGCATGTTATTCTGAATTTTCCGGAAAAAAACTGTCGCCCAAAGAAATTGTTTCTCTGTTGACGGACATAGTGAAAAAGAAAGGTGTCGGCGTTGAACTCGGCCAAGGTGCGGCAAAATATGCCGATATCTGCGGTAGATCTGATCTTGCCATGGTGGTCAAAGGCCAAGAACTGCCGGCTTATGATCCAAGAGGGGCTTATGGAATGGCCCTCGGGTATGCCACGTCTTCCAGGGGGGGGTGTCACTTGAGAGCATATCCCATTAGTCACGAGATTTTAAGAAAACCAATAGCGACCGATCGTTTTTCATTTAAAGGAAAAGCCCGAATGATTAAAATAGGTGAAGATTTAAATGCCGTTGCAGATTCTCTTACTGCATGCAAATTTATATTCTTTGCAGCATCCCTTGAAGAGTATGCCAAAATTTATACTGCCGTTACAGGAGTTAAGGCCTCCGGCCAAGACCTCTTTGAAGTGGGTCAACGGATTTGTTATAACGAACGAATGATGAATGCCGCCAACGGATTTACTGAAAAAGACGACGATCTT
>JAFDCA010000156.1 GCA_019313025.1 Deltaproteobacteria bacterium | reverse complement strand
TTTTGTTTTTTTTTCTTCTGAATCAGATTTATTTTTTAAATAAGAAAATTTCGCTTAAATAGATATATGTGATGCCTCTGACATGTCAAGAAAAAATATGGGAATTGGCTTCTTTTAGAGATCATCATAGATCCAGAGCGAAGGTCGGCGGTGGCTTGCACCATCAGGAATAAAAATCCATCAGCCGCCCACAGATTGCCTTTTATCTGCCCTTTGAGGTCGGGTTTTTGAGCCTTTAAGTAATGATATGAGCTTTTCGGCAAGCATTTGGTTTTCCTGCCGGGTCTTTAAAGAAATCCGGATGAATTGATTGGAAAGTCCTTGAAAATTTGTGCAGTCTCTAACAAGGATCCTATCTCGCGCCAACTGGGAGCAGACACTACCCGCAGAGATAAAGTCCGGCAGTTTGATCACCACAAAAGGCGTGGTACTTGGAAAAAGTCTTATTTCTGGAACATGTTCGAATTTTTCATAGAATTCTTTTCGTTGGCATTCAAAAAAAATATTCGTTTTTTTTATAAACATACTGACTTCCGGCCACTGCGCGGCCAGATAGCGACCCGCAGCCTGAGCCAGACTGTTCACACTCCACGGCAGCAGGTTTCGCCTGAATTTTTTGATAGTTTCGGTGCCTGAAATGACAAATCCAATTCTTAGACCGGGAATCTTAAATATCTTTGAAATCGAAATCAGGACGATCACATTGGCGAGCCCCGAATTTATCATGCTTTCCTTTTCACCGAGGTTGACAAAGGACAGGTATGATTCATCGACGATAAAATTCGTATCAGGGTGGGATTTGAAAAGCCATTCAAGCTCATCCTTGGGTATCAATGAACCGGTGGGGTTGTTGGGATTGCAGATAAAAACGGTGTCTTCGCTATCAATGCTTTTTATCAGCCGACTGATATTCGGACGAAAATTATCTGATTCTTCAGCTATGACACTGGCGAGCCGAACATTGTTCAGACGACATGCATCAGCATAGTCTGCATACGTAGGCCCCAGTACAAGCGCCTGTTTTGTTTCAAGGACCCGCGGGGTCAAGTAAATGAACTGGGTCGTTCCGTTTCCGGCAAGAATACATTCAGGGTTTAAATCGAACCGTTCGGCGAAAATTTTTGTGATTTCTTTACTATCAACTTCCGGTAAATTCGTTATGGTATCGATGTTTTTTCCAAGATAATTTAACAAACCCGGCGGAGGACCCAAGGGGTTTATATTGCTGCTCATATCAATAACTTCTGATTGTGCACAACCAAGGCGCCGAGCCATCTCATAGATATTTCCACCATGGCCGCCTAACATACAAACCCTCCGATTGAAACCATAAAAAAATCCATCCCCTGTAACTTTAATCATTAATTAAGAAGAAGCAGTAGGTCTGCTATCAACAAAAAGAAAATGTGTCAAGATTCAATATGGGTTTATCCGGGTTGGGTATTAATAAGTCGAAAAAATTGCACCTGCCAATACAAGTGCGGCCCCTATCATCTTTTTCATATTGATAGGATCTTTGGGAGATTCTAAACCAATTGGTTCCATATCAGGGTTCACGATTCAAAGGTTGCATCAGACGAACACTGATCACAATATTGATCAAAATCTGGAACATCCGACATACCCCATTGGGTGAATCGATAAACACGATGAAGACAGAATCCCTTGATATGGTCTATTTGTGGGGCAACCCGGAACGTTGAACCCTGAAACGCTCAATCCAGGTTATTTATCCAAATAGTTACTTTCCAGGGCTTTAACGAGATGGGTCATGGTTGTATAAAAGGGTACGGAAATACCTGCCTTTCGTGCATAGGCCACGACCTTGCCACCTAAAAAGTCGATTTCTGTCGGTTTCCGGTTTTCGATGTCGGTGCACATTGAATCTTTATGAACCCCCGCTTCTTCAAGATATGCCACGGCTTGCTTGATGTAATTCTCTCCGAGATCGTATCCTTTTGCGGCGGCAACCGTTACAATTTCCTTAAAACAGGCATCGGCGATTTCTCTGGTTGGCGGAAAATGAAGGGCTTCCCTGATGGTTTTGTCGGTGACGGCACAAATTGAGGCCATGGTGCATTTCATCACCATCTTCTTCCAGACATGCAATTTGATGTCATCAACATAGGCCGTGTCAAGGCCTGCATCCGTAAACAGGTTGGCGATATCTTCCCCGACCTTATGATTTTCCGGAATGAGGGCGCCCAGATGATTCGGTGGATTGAAAAAAGCTGCTTTGATCTGTCCGGGTCCGATTCGTGCGACACCCAAGTTCAGGCTCATGCGAAATGCAGAATCAGCACCAAACCGTTCTGAAATCAAATCTTCAGTTCCCAGTCCATTGTGCGTGCTGACTATTTTTGTGCCGGGTTTAAAGACCGTCGCCAGTTCATCCAGCACCCGGGCCAGATCACAGGTCTTTGTACTGATGAAGATAAGATTGGGGCGATCTTGTCCAAGATCCTGAATGCTGCCGCAATACTTCTTTACCGGTACGAAATAAGATATTGCGCCGGACACCCTGATTCCCTCTTTTAAAAGAGTTTTTCCCATGCCGTTTGATCTGACCACCAGAATCGTTTTCGGGTCTTTGCGAAGCAGGGCGGCAGCCAGCACTGTACCGGTGGCACCTAAACCAATAACGGCGATTCTGTAATTTTTCATAGGCCTCTAAAACCAGGATACTTTTGATATTGCATTACCACTTCCAGTTATGGACTCGCAAAGGTTTTACCGACTCGGGGAGAAAACAGCGAACCCTTGTAAAATACGAAATTCGTATTTAATGATCAAAGTAATTGCCCTCGCCTCCTTCCAGGGGGCTTGCTGGGGGCTTCCGTCCTGCGCGATGAGCTACAGGCTCCATAAAACACCGCATCCCCGGCAGCATTTCGGCGGGGTCTCTGTTTGAAGCTGTTCTCTGAAGTACGTATACTTAGAACCCTTCCATATCTCTTCCAATGCGGATTGAAAAGCATTACCTAAAATCATAGAAGAATAGTCAATGGTGGCAAAGGGCGAAATACAGCAGGGTAAAACATTGCCGTTGGCGGTAATGTACATTAACGTTTGCGGTCGATAGCACTTGCGCCACGGCAATTTCGCAGCAGAATCCGCCTGCACACTCTCAATGGGGCTGCTCAGGCCCGAAGCATTGAACCGGATGCCCAGTCCCCGGCATCGTTCAATACCCTCCATGACCGTTTGTGAATGTGATCCTGATCACGATAGCAGTGAGCGCAGTGTAAATTACAATTGCTTGTCAAGCCAATTCCTAATGAAAACATGTTTCTAATCCTTTATGATTCTCCTTTCCCATAACCATGCTTGACCGAAAGAAAAAAGACATAGAAAAAGCCTGAAGTGTAGATAAGCAGAAAGGGGCTGACAAGGTATTTGCTGAACAAAAGAAACAATAGGAGTCCGGACAATGAGTAGAGCCCCAGAAAAAATTCGAGAATTGAAATAGCGTTTAAAGGGATGGAATAATGTTTGCTTCTCCAGCGGTCTTCTCTCTTTTTAATGCCGTATTTGGGCGTGCGAATAAAACCGCTTTGAATATTTAAAAATGCTTCCAGAACGGCTTTGGTGTTGTTGACCGCAATACCGGTTCCGAGGCACATCAGAAAAGGCAGGATTTTGATGCGGCTTTTCCAATCGTGATAAAGAACTCTTTGTGAGAACAGGTACATGGAAGATGGCCCGCATGTAGCCAGGCACAGCAGGGTGAAGATCATGATCGGATAAGCGAGATTGTCAAAGAACCACTGTGAATACAGCATCGGTATGGAGGTCAGCACCACCAGAAGCATCATGGGATGGACCATGTAGTGGGTCAAATGCAAAAACGCCTGAAATTTGACCAAAAGCGAAACATCTGATTTGAACAGCTTGCCGAGATTTTTTTTGGCGGTCTGGATCGATCCTTTGGCCCAGCGATGCTGCTGGGATTTAAAGGCATTGATGGTCACCGGCACCTCCGCCGGACAGACGACATTCGATACAAATTTTAATTTCCAGCCTCTAAGCTGGGCCCTGTAACTCAGATCCAGATCTTCGGTAAGAGTA
>JAFDCA010000155.1 GCA_019313025.1 Deltaproteobacteria bacterium | reverse complement strand
CGACACATGAACCAAAACGCCCGGTTCCAGTATCTCATGATAGAGCCATTTGCCCTTGTTATTCTTAATCACCGGCGGATAGAACTCATCGTATTTTCTTGGACCGATGTCAGTTATTCTGTTTTCCATCGGTTTGTCAGGATTGTAACCTGAGGATATAAATGCCATGGTCGATACCCCCTCTATCTTAGATGGTGTTTTCTGAATGCGTTAACATCACGGGTAAATCCGCCTTCGACTTCATCTTCTTTCCAGAAGATGTACGGATTGTGGCGCGGTTCCTGAACATGCCTCACATCTGGTTTAATACCCGTCACTTCAAGCAGTTTCTGGAAACCCTGGCGTTTCATGAGCTCGCCGAGTCGTTCGCGGTTCTTTCCTTCCTCCATCCACCAGTCCCAGATGTTTTCAATGACTTCTTTGATCTCGTCGTAAGGCTCTTCTACCTTGATAAACGGAACCAAAAGCGAGCACATCTGAGCTCCGTCTAGAATCGGCGCTTTGCCGCCGACTAGTATTGAACAGCCTGTGTCTTCACCGATCCTTAGGGCTCTTGGCATAACATTGATACAATGCATGCATCTGGTGCACTCACGATCTTCTATTTTCAGTTCTTTGCCTTCCATCCACATACACTCTGTGGGGCACAGGTCGATGACCTCTTTCTGAATATCAAACGGGCCCCAGTCTCGACCGGCATGGGCACCGCCATTGGGCGGCAGCTCTCCGCCCACATAGGCTTTGACCGCTTCCTGATCGATTCGGATATCGTCCCGCCAGGTGCCGACAAAAGCAATGTCCGCACGTGCGATGGATGCCACGCAGCAGTTGGGGCATCCGTCAAATTTGAATTTGAACTTATATGGAAAGGCCGGCCGATGAAGCTCATCCTGATACTCTACAGTGAGATCATAACAGAGCGCCTGGGTATCATAGCATGACCATTCGCATCGCGCCTGCCCCACACAGTCGGAAGGGGTTCTCAGGTTTGACCCGGAGCCGCCCAGATCCTGATTCATATTGTGGGTGAGTTCAAAAAAGATCTCTTCTAGCTGGGGTGTCGTGGTCCCCAAAAGGATGATATCACCGGTGGACCCGTGCATGTTGGTGATGCCGCTGCCGCGAAAATCCCATAGGTCGCAAAGTTGTCTCAGATATTTGGTGTTATAGAATTTACCGCCGGGCTGGTTGACCCGCATGGTGTGAAAATGGGCAACCCCCGGAAACATTTCGGGCTGGTCGCAATATCTGCCGATAACACCACCGCCATAGCCGAATACGCCGACGATGCCACCATGCTTCCAATGGGTTCTCCCATGTTTGAATGACAGTTCGAGCACACCGAGGATATCTTCGCACACGTCCACAGGAATCTGATATTCTATCTTATCCTGATTCTTGGCTCTGAATTCGGCTTGGTCTTTAATGTCAGATACGAAACTCGGCCATGGGCCGGATTCAAGTTCATCCAACATCGGGGTTTTGTGTTTTGCCATTGTATTACCTCCATTCGAATTGAAAATTAACCCATCTGACTTAAAAAAAATTTACCGTCCCCTTCCGAGGCAGCAACAATCACCCCCTCTCGTTATTTTCTCTATTTTTTTTGGATTTTATGGTTTAATACGTCTCTTGATAAGGCTCAAAACATACAAAGAGATCATATAGAATTAATATTCTTGCTTGTCAATAAAAAAGCAGGGTTTCAAAATGTTAAACACCATTTTATTTTGTAACTTTGCCGCTACATTTTTTCTAATTGTCGGATGTTGTTGTATAGCCCTTCCACATGCTTTTCAAGATGCTGGCGGATAACCGGGACCTCCGGGGCCTGTGAAGGATATGTCTGAAAGATGGTATGATTCAGATCAAAAAAATCTGCCGGGCTGCACGCTAAAAGATGCTGCCGGAAACCGTCGTTCAAAGGCCCTTCAACAACGCTTGACTCTGGTTTTAAGGCCAGTGCATCAAAAAAGCCTTTCAGGATCCCTTTGAGGGCAACATCATCAGACCACACGATCTCTCCAACCCCATCCAATCGGTCGATACGCATTTTGATTGCCATATTTAAAAAAAATACCAGCAACGCTTCCAGAATCAATTCCTTATGGGAATCTGAGTTTTTGATTGCGATATTATTTGCAAACATGGATCTGTACTGTCTCACGGTGACCAGCTTCAACTCGACATTCTCTTTTCGACACTTTACAACAAAATCTCCGGCCGCATGGTGCCACGAAAATATCTGTTCAAAAGTTTCAACGTTATAATAATAGGTTAAAATCATCGCAGCCTGACGGTAAAGATCCATGGCTTGTTGGGTTGTCAGGAAAAAGTTTCCTTGTTTACTATCCCATACAATGATTTTGTGTTTTTTATCATCAGGATCAAGGGACATGTGGAATTCGCTAAACCCTTCGAACCATTCGCCTAAAAACATTCCGATTTCAACTTGATTCATCTTTGTAAATACGTTGTCCCGGGCGTAGACCTTGGGAATAAACGAATCAGGGTAATCCACGTTGAGCATTTGTAAAAGCCGATATTCTCTTTGGGCACATTGTTTTCCGGCTTCTGTAACGGCAACATTCAGAACAAAGGGAATTTTGACGTCCTGTAAAACGACTTCAACTTTGGCTGGATGATAAAACTCACCGTGCTTGTCGAGAAAGATACGGATCTTTTCTATTTCGCGGAATGATATCTTTCGATGAAGATATCGGGAGACGGCCTGTACAATCATCTCATATCGATCTTTTTCCAGAAAATCTCTCGCCGCACTAAAATAGTCTTCGTAACTTATGAAAACATCTATGTCCGGCTTATATGCCCCGCTGGAATGATGTCGGCTCAGGGGAATCGAGGTCGACCATAGAAGATCGCCCTTACGGACTGGATTGTTTGTGTTGGATAAAAAAAACTTGAATTTTGGCATGCAGGCTTTTTCTGCGGATAGTTATCATCTGTATTTTTTAATTTCATCTAATATTTCAGGTGCCACCTCGTAACCGAGTTCCGCCGCTTTATCCACATGTTTAACAGCAAGCTCATGTTCTCCTTTCTCAAGATAGGCAATTCCCAAATTATTATGTCCTACGGCAAAGTCCGGCTCAAGTTCTATGACCTTAAGGCTGGTCTCGATACTTTCATCAAGCATCCCTTTCATGAGATATGCATTGGCCAATGTGGTATAGGCCTGTAAAAATTTTGGGTTCCATCGAATGGCTTTTTCTAAGGCCTGAATCGCTTCATCGATGTTTCCCAATTGAAGTTGTGCAAATCCAATATTTCCATAACCTTCGGCAAACCCTGCCCTTGCCTGTACCGCACGTTTATTGTATTCAAGGCAACCTTTCAGGTCCCCGCGCTGTAAACAGATACCTCCTAACTGTACATAGGCCTCTGCAAGATTCGGGCTACACTCGATGGCCTCAAAAAGTTCCTTTTCAGCCTCCTCGTATTTTTTTAGGCCCAGCAAGCCTATTGCGAGATTATAATGGGATGTACCGCATTCAGGGTTCCCTGCGATTGCCGCCCTCTGATGAGCAATAAATTCCTGTATGTTTTTTGCTTTTGCCATTGTTTAATCCTTATTTTTTTATGTCTTATTTAAGCTGCCTTGGGGTTATTATGACATCAACCAATTGTCAAGAGAAAACAAAATGCGGGCATTGTTTGAATACATATCTTTTTTCTTGACACAACGTATACCTTTTTTTAGGTTTGAAGTTCAATCATTTTAATATGGTACCCTGATTGTTTTTTAAAAACAACAACCATTTGGACAAAAAGGGGGATGCTATGATCGCAGGATGTTTCACAGCAATTGTTACACCGTTTAAAAAAGATGATGCTGTCGACTATGAAGGTTTGGGCAAACTATCAGACTTCCAGATCAAGAATGGAATTACCGGAATACTGGCTGTGGGGACCACCGGAGAAAGCCCTGTTTTGAGTTGGGATGAACACAACCGTGTGATCGAACTTGTTGCAGAAAAGACAAAGGACAAGTGTATTTGCATAGCCGGTGCCGGAAGCAATAATACAAAAGAATCTATGGAGGGGACAAGGCATGCCGTCGCCGTTGGTGCGGATGCGGTTCTGCTGGTGGATCCATACTACAATGGACCCAGCTCCCTTGAAATACGCAAAGAGTATATCGGCCCGATAGCCGAAGCTTTTCCGAGCATTCAGATTATTCCATATGTCATTCCCGGCAGAACCGGAGCACAACTGTTACCTGAGGATCTGGCTTTTTTATATGAAACGTTTGACAATGTAAAAACGGTCAAAGAAGCCACCGGAAATCTTGAAAACATGAAAAATACCAGAAAATGCTGTGGATCTGATTTTACCATATTGTCCGGTGATGATGGAATGACCCTCAAAATGATGCTGGACCCGGAGATAAAGGCCTCCGGAGTCATTTCTGTGGCTTCGAACGTCGCACCCAAAACGGTCACACAGATGGTTCACCTGCTCCAGGAAGGTCAAGAAGATGAGGCCAAGAAACTGCTGAACGCCCTTGAACCTCTTTTCGATCTGGTAACGGTTTCAACAATGGAAACAACACGTTTTGGTAAAGTGAAATGTCGTGCCAGAAATCCGTTGGGTTACAAAACACTCATGTCGATTTTGGGAATGCCGTCTGGTAGGTGCAGGCGGCCCCTCGGAAAAATGACACGCAACGGTCTGGAGACGGTGCTTAAAGCCGCACAAAAAGTGCAGGCGGAAAATCCTGAAATATTGAAACCTGTGGCAGAATTCTTCAATGTCGATATTGAGGAGCGCTTAAACGATCCGTCCATATTGGAAGGACTTTATTACGAAGAATATTGATGCTAAATGGTTTGATGCCGGATATCGCTATGTTCAATGTGAGGTATCCGGCATTAAAATTTTTAAGAGTTCGCATCTTCTTTTAGCCGAAAACTTCCCTCTTTAAATAAAACATCTTTCAGCCACTTCAAACCAAACTTTAAAAGTGCAATCTCGTCTTCCTTGATCTTATCCACGGTATCTGT
>JAFDCA010000154.1 GCA_019313025.1 Deltaproteobacteria bacterium | reverse complement strand
AGCAGCTCTCCAAACAGCATCTTTTTTTGCGAGAACGGTGCTTATAAGATGGGGAAACACATTATTCACGACACCCATGAGCATGGATGGCTGTCCTTACAGCAGATTATCAAATATTCTAGCAATATCGGCACCATCAAATTCAGTGCAATTACGGGGCCTGAATATCTATCCAGGACCCTTCAAAATTTCGGTTTCGGGTCGAAAACCGGAATCGACTGTCCCGGTGAAACCTCCGGCAACCTGCCCCCTTTTAGACGATGGACAAAAGTGGATACCGGAACCATCTCTTTTGGACAGGGAGTTTCGGTTTCTGCCATACAGCTCATCGCAGCCATTTCCGCGGTAGCGAACAAGGGAATCCTCATGAAGCCTTATGTGGTTCAGGCGATTACCGATCATAATGGCCGGCTGATCAAGAGATTTGGCCCAAGTAAAATCAGAAAGGTAATTTCAGAAAAAACCGCCGGGACGTTAAGCAGAATTATGCAAACGGTCATTACCGAAGGAGGGACAGGTGTCAATGCCGCCCTTGAAGGATATTCCGTTTGCGGCAAAACAGGTACAGCTCAAAAAATCGACGAAAATGGGGGATATTCTTCTGAGAAATATGTGGCATCCTTTTTAGGATTTGCCCCTGTGGAAAACCCAAAAATTGCTGTTTTGGTTGTTGTTGATGAACCCCAAAAACAGCATTACGGAAGCATTGTTGCAGCGCCTGCATTTAAAGCCATCGCCCAGAAAACACTGGATTATATGCATATAGCACCAAAAAGAAAAAGCGATAAATTAATGGTCTCTCTAAGGAGATAGACAAAAGGATGCGGCTTTCAGATATATTAAAAACTGTCGATCCTGTTAGATTATACGGCTTTGAGTCGGAGCAAAGCGGTCATGTTTTGGATATTGAAAAAACTGAGCACCCTGTTCCGGAAGCCGGATTTTTGTTTTCACCGGATCCCGAGATAGGCTCCATCCATTACAGAGCTCAGGATGTTCAGCCAGGCGGCCTCTTTGTTGCCATACCGGGACTTCTGGCAGACGGCCATGACTTTATCAATGAAGCGCTGGCAAGAGGCGCGTCCGCCATTGTCACCCAGAAACCCGTAAAAAGCGACGCCTTAATTGTCGAAGTCGAAAATACCAGAAAAGCCCTTGCAGCCATATCCGCCCAGTTTTTTTCAAATCCGTCGAAAAAACTGTTTTTAATCGGGATTACCGGTACCAATGGAAAAACAACCACGGCATTTTTAATCGAGCACATTTTTTTGGCAGCAGAGATTCAGGTGGGCGTCATTGGAACCTTAAATTACAGATATGCCGGTAAAACGTTCCAAAATCCCATAACAACCCCGGAATCTTTTGATCTTCAGAAAATTCTGGCAGAAATGCTTAAAAACGGGGTGACCCATGTTGTCATGGAAGTCTCTTCGCATGCGCTCGATCTTTATAGAGTCCATCAATGCATGTTCAGCCTTGCGATATTTACCAATTTGACCCAGGATCATTTGGACTATCATCAGGATATGGACGCATACTGGTCCTGTAAAAAAAGACTTTTTACGGAGATCCTTGATTTCAAGTCGGCAGATGAACGGTCGCTGGCCATCATAAACCGTAACGATGAAAAAGGAGAAGAACTCTTCCAGATCCTCATATCGCGTTTTGGCCGAGCGTCGGTAATTTCCACCGGTTTTTTAGATAACAATCGTATACGACCCGAAGGCTTCAACCACGATTTAGGCGGCATTGCGGGCAAAATTTCTACCCCTGACGGCGTTTTTGCCTTCAAATCGAGCCTTGTGGGGCAACATAACTTGGAAAATATTCTCTGTGCCACCGGTTCGGGTATTGTTTTGGGTCTTTCATTGAATGTTATAAAAAAAGGCATTGAATCGGTTAAAGCCGTGCCCGGGCGTCTCGAATCGATTCCCAATAATCACAAACGATTTGTATATGTGGATTATGCCCATACACCGGACGCCCTCGAAAATGTGCTTTTGTCATTAAGGTCATCCGCTCCGGGCCGGCTTATCTGCGTATTTGGTTGCGGCGGCGACAGGGACAAAGCAAAGCGACCTCAAATGGGTGACATTGCCGGAAGGTTCTCTGATCTTGTTGTCATCACATCGGACAATCCAAGAACCGAAAACCCCATGGAGATTATCGATCAGATTATAGAGGGTGCAAAAAGATCAGTTGCTCATGCATTTACACCATCGGATCTCAATGAAAATTTTCCCATGAAAGGATATGTGGTTGAGCCGGATCGAAAAAACGCCATCACCCTTGCAATAAAGGTGTCGAGACCCAGCGATGCGATTCTGATCGCAGGAAAAGGGAACGAACCCTACCAAATCATCGGAGACCGAACCATTGGGTTCGATGACAGAATAGAGGCGAAAAAAGCCCTTTCTGCATTGGACATAAAAAATACAGGGTTCGAAACGAGATCCAATCCGCAGATATCATCCAGCAATCCAACACCCGTAAACCGGGATCTGATTCCGTGGCGCACTTCTGAAGTTTTGGAGGCAACCGGAGGAAACCTTTTTTGCGGTGATTTGGGATGCATATTTAACGGGATCTCCATCGATTCTCGGAAGATATCTGCCGACGATCTTTTTATTGCCATTAAGGGAGACGTTCATGACGGACACAGCTTTATCGCCGGTGTCATTGAAAACGGCGTCACTGGGTTTTTGATTGAAAAAAAGAAGACCGAAACACTTCCTGAAATAAAATCGTCAAAAAACAAAATTGTTTGTATCATTGTAGATGACACCGTCAAAGCCCTGGGCGATCTGGCAGCATTTAACAGAAGACGCACACCCGTCTCGGTCATTGCCATTACAGGGTCAAACGGGAAGACCAGCACGCGCAATATGACATCCGGTGTGGTCTCCCGTCGCTTTCGCACATTATCGACCCAGGGGAATTTAAATAACGAAATCGGTCTTCCACTCACCTTGCTGAACTTGAACAAAGACCACCAATGGGCAGTTGTGGAACTGGGAATGAACAGACCCGGAGAGATCGGGCGGCTGGCTGAAATCTGTCTGCCGGATATCGGAATCATTACAAATATCGGCCCCGCGCACCTTGAAGGGTTAGGTTCTGTGGATGCGGTCCTGAAGGCAAAAGGTGAACTGCTGGAAAAAATCAAACCGGACGGAACGGCGATTCTGAATGCGGATGATCCGAGGCTCATGAAGCTGGCGGAGACCATCGCTGGGGATGTATTGTTTTTTGGCATATCCAAAGATGCCGCAATCAGGGCCGAGTCGATACAGGGAAAAGGCGAGGGCGTGTCTT
>JAFDCA010000153.1 GCA_019313025.1 Deltaproteobacteria bacterium | reverse complement strand
TTGGGTCGCTTTAATTGACCCCCTTTCATTTATTTTGTCGTGGTCGGCAATTTCCTCGATGTCTAATCCAATAAACGCTGCTTCCAATTCCTCTGGGCGCAGTGGCGGGGAGCTATTAATGCGGGCTATATTTTTAATAATCCTAAACATTGCATCATAGAATGGCACAACGTTCTGGATGTCAAGAGCCTGTTTGTTAATTATTTTATCGGCAAAACATATATCAATAGGGTGAGCTTTAATCCTGTCAAATAAGGTTCGGAGACAGGCGCTTTCAATTTTTTGCTTTTTTAGCGATTCCAGGTCTGCCTTTTGTGCCAAGCTCTCCAACCGCTTGCTTTTAGATTCCTGATCAGCACTAATATGAATTCTGGTCACGTATCGGTTTTGCAGTAAAGCGCTGTGAGGATTTTTCGTTATGGCAACAAAAGAAGAAGATGAAAGTTCCCCTGAAATTGATGGGTTTTTTGTCTCTGTGATTTTATTTTTTAGCTCGGTTTCTGTTAATAGTCTGAAAAATAAATCCTTTGAAGTATCTGCCTCATAACTGATGATTGTTTTTCCGGCAAAGTGTTTTTCGCCGTTGCCTGATCCTTTGCCCGTTGGTGCCGTTATCCACGAGTCTGCTGGAACTAAATTTAAACAGGTGTGCAATAATTCCAGTGCGCCTGCGCCTTCGTCTTCAGTGATGATCATTGGAACGGGGTCGCCTAACTTTGCTGACATTATGCCAATTAAAATTGCAATTGCCTCGCGCAGATGCATTTTGGAAACGCCCTGGTTTTGCAGCACCTCACTAATCTTTGCCAGCGGTGATGGATTTGAACCGTGCTGCAGCGGGATAAATTCCTGAACTACTTTTAGTGGAAAACCTGTGGTCGGTTGTAAATCTTTCGATATTTTGTCCATGAAGAGTAACCCCGAGATATTATTTGCTGATTTGAGAAAAATATAGACTTAGATCTTTATGTTTATATTGGCAATTTTAAGAAAATCTTTATTTCAAGTATATAATCGGTCAGCTCATCTTGCGCTTTTCCTGATAACGCAATCTCTCTTTTTTCCTCATGCCTTCAGGATCCTGTTGCCACTTTTCTTTTTGATATTTTTTTGCCGCACATCCCGGGCAAAACCGTTTGCCGGCTCTCGAAACAACAATGCACTTTCCGCAATGCTCACACCTTGCAAAATAATCAATGTCAACGCCGGAAAGAAGGTCCATGAAATTTTTTACCACATTCATGCTTCTTTTATAAAAGCTGACACGGCCGGGCTCAAAAGATACTGTCAGAGTGATGTCATAGAATTTTTCCCAGTCTAAAACGGTGTCCTGTTTTAAAAGGTCTTTAAATTCTGAAAATGCAGATTTCTCATCCCTGTCAGTTGTTTTTCGTGCCCTCCGGAGCTTTTCCCTCGCCGGAATAATATTGTATTTATAATCAAAAAGCGCATCCCTAAACTGACCCCAGGTGGGTTTTAAAAAGGCGTGGTATTCTTCAAGCAGCTTTTCATAATTAATATCAGCCTTGTGTTCCGGTTCGACCTCATCCATCCAAAAGCTATTTGCAAACAGAGAGCGCTCCAATTTTTCCCACATTGTTTTTGCCGCATACCCACTGCTGCCGGTTATAGCTGTGATTTCCGGCCCGGATCTTTCCAAAAACTCTTCCACTATGAATCGAAGCTGGTCTTTCACGGTTTTGGATAATTTTTTTGAAATTTTTTTCATTTTTTTTGAATTTTGTTTAAGTGTTTGAAATTACATATTTTAAGATTAATATACCCATTTTACCATTAAAGATAAATAAAGCAAATATATTCGTATTATTAATGTAAATACTGTAATATCAATTGGTTACTTGACTTTTATGAGGTTAATGGTAATAATAGAACTGTCGGAGGAGCAGTTCTAATTCAAAATGAAGCGCAACTTGACAAAAACTAATAACACGAAGGATCGGGGAAACCGATTATTTTACCGCCCGCATTTTCACAGCAGGGCCCATCAAAAACAGTTAATTTTCAAACCAACCAAATACCAGGTCTCTCTGAGGCCGCTCTCCAAAATGTTGCCCTCCCCAGATCCTGGCCAGAATTCGGGCCGGGAGGGCGTGCATGCCAGCAAACAATCAAAAAAGGATGATGAATTTCGAGGAATTGGCCGAATATATAGGGTTGAGACCTCAGACAATCAGAAACAAATTCTACGCGGGAGAATTTCCCATACCCGCCAAGAAAATCTTTGCTAAAGTCCTGTGGGATAAAAAGGACGTTGATAAGTACTTGGATAAGCTTCCAAAAATAGACTGTTGACAGCGACTGCGGGGAATCGGTATCTACTCCTCTGAAAGGGGGTGATACGCAGCTTATTTCCTGCTCTTGCTCCGAAACAGAAAGGAGCAATAATATGGGAATTTTTCAAAGGTACGTAAAAAAGGACATTGGGGGCAACCCCGTTATTGGCAAAGACGGAAAACCCAGGCGAGAAGGCCCTTGGTTTGTTCAATATCCACATGCGAGGGACCCTGAAACCGGCAAGATTAAATACCGGACTGAAAAAGCGTCCTTCAGCAAGA
>JAFDCA010000152.1 GCA_019313025.1 Deltaproteobacteria bacterium | reverse complement strand
GTCCGCAATCATACTGATCCCTCCGAGAAAGAGGTCGGCTTCGTCACGATAATGATCCATTATTGAACGGATTGAAAGAATGTTCTGATGCATTAACTTCTTCATCCGGTCCCGATGGTTTCTAAATTCCTCGGTAATATTTTTGAATTTAAGGGCTTCCTCCGGAGTTAGAGATCCTGTGGCATTTTTCTGCCTGAGACGGTCGCGGGTGTTCAGCAGATCCATGTAAATCTCATCGATGGGGAAGTATATGAGCAGTGCGGTGGTTTTAAGATTCGGACTTACCAGGAGATTTTGATACAGCGGACTGTTCTTAAATTCGATTTTCGCCAGCTTTTTGTCGACCTTTGGGGATTCTATGGTAGGAATATCGCCGGTTAGTTCTTTTACCGGAATCGGCGGGCTTTCCAAAAGCGGGGCATCCAATAAGGAAACGACCTTCGAAACATGCTTCAGTTGCTTTAAGTCATCACACAGGCGAGAAATTTTTTTAAGTACAGCCTCTGAAAAAAGATCCCCTTTCGGAGCATATGTCATCACCAAAAAATCCTGAAGCTCATAGCGGGAATTAATGAGTCGTGAATACTGAAGGTCCTTATCATTCTCGAGCATAAGGGTTTCCGCCGAGGCGTCGAGCTTAAAGTCCTTTGCGGAATAACCGAAAAAAGAAACCAGCACGATTAGACAGAAAATAACCACTTTGGGTCGTGTCAAAATAAACGTATCGAAAAACTGAGTGAGCAACGAGAACGATTTATTCATATGTTATAGCAAAAAGAGGCGCATTCGAATAAAGCTGATGTTAAAAGGTGATTATTTATTTTCCGGTTTTTCGAGTTTCGAAAGAAGGTCGTCAATGGTGCCTTTGCTGAGAATGTCGTAAAACTGAGACCGATACGTTGAAATAAGGCTCACGCCTTCGATCTCTATATCATAAATCTTCCAACCATTTGACGACTTGTAAAGCTTGTACATCATAGCGATAATGTTATTCTTAGAAATCACTCGGGTCGGTATTTGAATTTTTATCCCTTCTTGAACGGGTGTTTCATAAGCGACTTTCTCGTCAGTGTATAGGGATAATTTATCAATATACGAAGCCTTTAATCGTGCAACAAAGAGCTCGGTAAATCTATTTCTATTTTTTTCTGAAAGCCCGGGCCAGTATTTTCTGCCCAGCGTGAGTTTTGCCATAAGATTGTAGTCAAAGATCGGTTCTACGATTTCTACAACCTTTTTATTTTTTTCCTGTTGAACGAGATCTTTTCTCTGTAATACGGCAAGTGCCGATTCAATTTTAGTTTCAAGCAATTCTCTTGCCGCATTTTTGTCATCGGACCATACAACTTGGCTCGTGAGTAGCAACACGAAAAATGCATATAAAATTCTTCTCATCGTCATGCCTCTGGCTATCGTCATTTTTCCCATTGTCTAACCGATAATTTGTTTTTATGCAACCCCATAAGTCTTAGGAAAAAACGAAACAGGCTTAGGTGCGTTTGTTTGCACGAATCATGCCACGGTTTTACGCAAAACACTCCATAACAGCATATATTCTATGTTTTTAATTGGTTGACCAATTCTTAGATAAAAGAGTATCTTTGAGATTGAAAGAGAAATTAGTTTCTGTCAATATTTTGACAATTTTTTCAGTAAAGCCTCCTGCCTTAAAGAGCGGGGGGTCGACTTGAAACAAACATGTATAGGCTATTGAACTATTAAGGATTTATTAAGATTTAATTAAGTTTCGTGTCCTATTTTCAGCAACACCAACAAAGTGGGGTTGGCCGAAAAAGCGGTTAGTGAATCAAGAATTTTTGGCTGCAAACGTCGCAATCCTCCTTTCATGCCAATATTCACCGTTCGATTTAAATTCTACAAAGCCCACATGTCCGCCTGATTTCGGAATTTCAAGATAAAAATAAGGGTTTTTTTTCGCTTCTTCCACAGGGTAACATGCGTCACCCAAAAAAGGGTCGTTTTGAGCAGTGATTAATAACGCCGGAATGTTGATATCGGAAAGAAATTGTTTGCAACTGCATTTGGACCAGTAGTCTTTTGCATTTAAAAACCCGTGAATAGGTGCCGTATATCTGTTGTCAAACGCTTCGAATGTTTTGATTGAATGGTAATTCGCATCATTGATTTTATCCGGCATCATTCGCATCTTTATTCGTATCTTGTTATGAAACATCCCCAGAAAACGCCTCATATAAAGCATGTTGGATCTTTCTGCCAGTTTTCTTGCGCTGGATTCAAGATCACAGGGCACGGATACAGCAGCTGCGCTTTTAATCATCTGAGATAACGGGTATTTTTTCTCTCCCAAATACATCAGGGTCAAATTCCCACCCACGCTGAAACCCACAAGTGAAATACACGAATAACGCTTTTTACCGACCACATGACTCACGACGGTATGAAGGTCTTCCGTAGCACCGCAATGATATGAGCGAATCAGTCGATTGGGTTCACCGCTGCAACCCCGAAAATTGAAAGCGATACCATCCCATCCTCTCGTGTTAAATGCGTTTATCATTCCAAGAACATACGAACGTCGTGAATGGCCCTCCAAGCCATGTGAAACGATAACCGCCCTGTCCGAACCCACCCGAGACCAGTCCAGATCAATAAAATCACCATCAGGTGTGAAAATTCGTTCCCGAATATAATTGACGCCCCTTACCTTTCTGAAGAGCGTGGGATAAATGGTCTGAAAATGTGCATTTGAAAATAAAAACAAAGGGTTGTATTCTGACTTCGAAATTAACGGCATTTGGTGCGTCCTGGAGTGATGATTTCACATTGAATCTATGTTTTTTGCATGATAGTAAAAATCGATCAAGCGACTTTTAACTCTAGTTTTGACACATATATTGTTGTAAACTCATACCATGGTTATGTTTTTATCTGATGTTGGCAGTGAAAGATCATCAACATGTGTTTTGAAAAAAGGCGACATGTTTGTCAATTATTACAATGTTTCGCAGTGACCCAATATTTAGGATGTGTTGCACGGTTGTTTATTTGACTTCAAAAACTTCACACATCCTAAAATATTGGGTCTCGCTGCAATGTCAAGATTCATATCGCCTTTTTTAAAAATATATGACGATGGGCCAAGGCTGGTGAAATTTGGTTGCTTACAGATTGCTAAACTTGATTTTTAATTGAACCGGATAGAAACCAATAGTGAAATAGCCTCGGAACATTTTGAAATAAATCTTGTCTAAATCAAATGAATAATCGCATAAAAAAGACCAGCGGTTCATCCCACGAGGATACAGTGTTGATTCGTGCTGTTCAATCCGGAGATTTGACTGCATTTGACAAACTGGTTCTTAAACACAAAGATCGCTTGTTCAATATGGTCTACTGGTTTTTGGGAGATTATAATGAAGCCAATGACTGCGCCCAGGAGACTTTTATAAAAGCCTTCAAATCGATAAAAAAATTTAGGTTTGAATCGGCCTTTTCCACATGGCTCTATCGGATTGCCGTCAATACGTGTAAAAATAGAATAAAATCGTCTGCATACAGGTGGAAGAAAAGGACTGTTTCACTCGAAACTTCAAGCGGCTCAAAAAACGACAACCCTTTATCAGAAATTGTGAACGACTCACCGACTCCGGTAATGGCACTTGAAAAAAAGGAACGAATGATTCAGATTCAAACAGCCATCCATTCATTGCCTGAAGAACAAAACCAAGTGGTTGTAATGCGTGACATCCAAGGACTTTCGTACCAGGATATTTCGGATATTACCGGTCTTAACCTTGGTACCGTTAAATCGAGGCTCGCAAGGGGAAGGCTGGAGTTGAGAAACCGACTTAAAGGAAAAGTATAAAATGGATTGTGCCGAAATTCAGAAATTATTGTCCGAATATATCGATGGCACTTTAGATGCAAAAATCGTTCAAGCGGTTGAAACACACATTTCAGCCTGCGAAGACTGTAGTGAAACACTGGTTTCATTACGTACAATGATTGAAGAATTGAACGCTCTTGAACCGTTGAAAGCCCCGGCCGATTTTTTAGAAAAAATCCATCAGCGCATGGAACCGCGTTCAAATTTTAGCCGGCTCTTCAGGAAACTGTTCGTTCCTTTTAAAATTAAAATTCCATTGCAACTGGCAGCCGCAGCCACCGCATCTATCCTTGTTGTTATGGTTTTAAACCTTCAAAAATCAGAATATCATAAGATGCAGCCATTAAAAGCACCTGAATTCGAACGCTCCGCTCAAAAATCGAAAACAGAACCTCCGATCCCTGTTCTTGAAGAAGCCCCGGAAAGTTTGATGGACAGTGAGCAAGTCATGCCGCCCCAAAGATCCAGAGTAAAAACACACGTTCAACCTTCCATTCAAAGGGAGTCTAAACCGTCTTTTCCTGTTCTGACAAAGGCAAGGCCATCTATGGGAAAAGGTCATCCCATAGAGCTTGCTCTGGTACTCAAACCCGTCGTAATCGGGAGTGCTTACGCACCAGATATTGCCATGCAAACGATACCTTTGTCTGAAGGCGATCAAAAAACCACGGAAAAGGAAGGGAGCGATAAAGAGACCTTTGGAAAAAAATTTGAGACCGAGCAGAACGGCCAAGTCGACCTCTTAATCTTAAAAATAAACCATATTATTTGGCCTTTGAAAGGGACAATTTTGACAAAGGAATACAACCAACAAAAAGATCGATTAAAATCGATTTATGTTCAAATACCTGCCGAAAACTACACAGTTTTTTGTAGAGATCTCAATAGCTTGGGAACTTTCAAAGCCCCGCCACCCGTTCTTTCCGACAAAAACCTTAAAACGGTCAATCTTTTGCTCAGTTTTACCTATCCTGAGTAACGGTTCTGAACGGGAAGTCATATTCAGGCAATATCCGAATATCGCAATCCAATTACCATTTTCACCTTCAGCAGCATTAGTTTATAGCAGTTGCCAAAAATATGTTCCGATTGAATGAATAACGGTCACGATTTACCGTAAGCCGCCGGATGATTTCGTTGAGGTCGGGAAGCTGTCTGAGCAAATTAGAGCGCGTTAAAG
>JAFDCA010000151.1 GCA_019313025.1 Deltaproteobacteria bacterium | reverse complement strand
TTTTTAAACCCATCTCCTCTATCATCTGTTCAAAATACAACTTATAATCCATCTCCTGGTATTGTCCTGCTATATGGAGCATATAGTTTGGATCAATGTCTACAAGATGTCTGATACATTGCAGCAATAGCGTTGGATTTTTTCTATGATTTATATATCCAACATAGGCAAGATCAAACCCCTTACTCCTATTTCGGAAGCAAAAACGGCTAAAATTGATACCATTATAAATGATATGAGTCTTAACTCGATTTTCTATATCTGGCAGTTGTAATTTAAAGTTCTCCTTAATGTGAGGTGCCACAAAAATCAAATCATTCATCTTGTTCCAATCTATTTTGCCAGGCATTCCCGTAAATGCTTCATACCGGTGTAATCGACAAATTACATGTTTTCCTTTTAATATATTAGGATGATTTGTTAAAGCGATTGCTAATTCATTTGCCCACTCTATCCAAACAACGTCAGCCCAATGAACTGTATCTTCTATCTCTTTATTATTATTGCTATAACATGTACGGACTTGATACTTTGTATTAAAAAAATCTACGATATCGCCAAGAAAGGATTGAAGTCCAGGGAGACATAAAACCGCAATTTTTCTTTTGGGTTTTTTTATTATCTTGCTTTCATTTGAAAGTTTTCGTAGCTCTTTATCGTTAGGATACACTTTGAGAACTTTCTCTAAAAGAAGGGTGGCTTCATTAAGCAGATTAAGTTCATTTAGAAGATGACAATAATTTAAAACACCTTCTTTATAAAACGGGTCTAACTTTAAGGACCTATCAAAATAGTCTATGGCACGTTCAATTTTTTGGCTTTGGAAAGCAATTACGCCGAGGTTGTTAAGCGCTTCTTTGTTCCGTGGGTCTTGCTCCAAAATATTTGCGAAACATTTTTCAGCTTCTTCAATTTTTCCATTGGCAAAAAGCACCTCGCCATGTTTTAATGTGTCTTCCATTAAAAATCCTTTTAATTCTAAATATTTTTTCTGGTCTTTTAAATGTATTGAAAAATATAATTACCCGGAGGCCTCTAATTTCATCAACCTTGCTTCCCCAGATATCGGACTTACTTCTCCTTTTACTATGAAGTATTGTTTTCCACACCCCAAACAAGTGGCAACATCACCATCGAACGAAATCTGATGACCACATTCGCACATCCAACCGACGATTTTGGCGGGATTCCCCACAACCAACGCATAATCAGGTACGTCTTTGGTCACCACGGCGCCTGCACCGATGAAGGCATATCGGCCGATGGTATTGCCGCATACGATGGTCGCATTTGCACCGATGCTAGCCCCTTTTCTGACGATGGTTTGTTTAAATTCGTGTTTTCTTGAAATATGACTGCGAGGATTAATCACATTGGTGAAAACCATGGAAGGACCGCAAAAAACATCATCTTCAAGGATAACCCCTTCATAAACTGAAACGTTATTTTGAATTTTGACATTGTTTCCGATTTCAACTCCGGGAGAAACAACCACATTTTGTCCGATATTGCATCGTTCACCAATTTTAGCACCTCGCATGATGTGGCTGAAATGCCAGATCTTGGTATCTTTTCCAATTTGACAAGGGTTATCAACGACGGCAGTTTCATTTATAAAATATGGTTGCGAAATACTGTTACCATTGAGGTTGACCACCATGCCATTATTTTCTAGTGATTCCTGGCAGGCGTTTAATATTTTTAAGACCTGAATTCCATTGTCGGCATCTGTTTTTATAGTTTTATCTGATTCTATAGCATCTAAAAAATGAGCACATTCTGCTTTCAGAGGCTCACAAGTATCTATGGGAATGATCTCGGCTTCATTTTTCCTTGGAACTGGCTGGCGATTGATCCATTCTACACCTTTGTCATGTATCTGTAATTTCCCCTCAGACAATGTATCATCAAAGACCACCATTCTTTTATCTCCAATAACGACAAGGCGTTGCTCTTTATTGGGGTGGAGCCAGCTAACAAAAACATGTCCCTTTACCCCGCTTTTGAACGAAAGAACGCTCATGGTTACGTCGGCTATATCTCGATTGAGGTAATTCCCTCCCTGAGCCAGTACCTGCATTGGCATCTCTTCTAAAAGATAAAGAATAACGGAAATATCATGGGGGGCAAAGCTCCAGAGGATGTTCTCTTCGGTGCGGATTTTGCCCAAGTTCAACCGGTTTGAATAGATGTAGTTAATCTTTCCCAGTTCACCTGAACGAATGATCTCTTTAAGCTTTATAATGGCCGGATGGTACAATAGGATATGCCCCACCATAAGCTTGAGACTCTTACGTATGGCAAGCTGTTTAAGAATTTGAGCCTCACTTACGATAAGGGCCAGCGGTTTTTCGACAAATACGTGTTTACCGGTCTGGAGCGCACTTTTAGCCAAACCAAAGTGGGTTTCTGCAGGCGTAGCAATTACGACGGCATTTATGTCCGGATTTTGTAATACTGCCTCGAAAGATGTTTGAAATTCTTTTTCAGGATATTTTTCTTTAAAACATCGAAGCGTTTCGGGGTTGCTGTCACAAATGGTATGAAGTGCACCCAACTCATTGAAATTACGAACTAAATTTTTTCCCCAGTATCCAGAACCAACGACTGCAACATTAATCATATCTAAATTATCTCCCAAAAAAACTGAGTGAGAGTGGTCAGCCGAAATTTTACACAGACAACCACGGATATATTTTTTTCAATTAAAATAAAAATGAACCGATAAGATGCACAGAACGAAATTATTTGAGCTTTAACTTCGGCGTTAAAGAAAGCAAGAAGGGTGCCAGTTTTATGGATTAATTTTTATCAATTATTTTAGATAAATATATATAGTTAAATTCGAGGTGGGCAAAAAGAGACATTATTTTGACGCTTCAAATTGAAGAATTTGCCGGTTTTCTGAATTTAAAACCGTCCCCTTTCTGAAGTCGTTGGATTCTCTTGAAAAAGCCTTCAAATATATTTCACCGTAAATGTAAAAAAATGTTTTTTAACTAAAGTTTTATTCAAAAGCTTCCGATAAGAACAACGAGGTAAAAAAGTATGCTGATAACAGCCTATCAAGTCAATAATGTTTTGCGGGTCTATGGCGATCAACTTCGCCAAGGCAGGATTTCCAGCAAGCCGAAAGAGGCGAACCCAAGTCTTCCGGACCGGATCAGTATCTCTTCAAAGGCCCGCCGGAAAACGATAATTGACAATATTACCTGTAATATTGTAGATAAGATTACACAATACGGGCCCCATGATAAGGTTGAGAAAGAGGTTTTTGAAAAACTTGAAAATGAATATGGAGGACATTTGGCGATTTTCGGAGATAATCCCAATGGTCTCATATTCAAAGAAATCGATGAAAACGGTGAAACCATAAATTCTCTTTCCATCGAAGATTCAAATTTTTTAACCAACAAATTAAAAGAAATCACCGAAGAAACCATTGATAAAAATATGATGTAGGATATAAGAGGGATATATTATGAAAATTGACAACAGAATTATTCACTACGAAATAAGCAAACAACTCCCCAAACGCCCCGAAAATGAAATAGAGGGGATGGGAGAAAAACAGACGTCTGCTGAACAAAAGGTTGAAGAAAAAAGTCAGTCAGGACAAGATACGATTGTTAACCTTTCCACGGCCTCAAAAGAGGTCCAAACCGCAAGGGATATAATAGAATCTGAACCGGATGTGAGAGAAGATAAAGTTTCTGAAATAAAAAAGAGGATCGAATCCGGCAACTATCAAATCGACCACAAGACCGTTGCCGATAAAATGGTAGATTCCTTTATGGATGAAATATCCTAAATAATTTAAAGGACTGTATAAAAGGGGGTTTATTGAATAAACCCCCTTTTTTTGTCTTAACTCGTATGTTGAAAGGTTATTATTGGTGTGCCGATTGAATGAATAACGGTCACGATTTACCGTAAGCCGCCGGATGATTTCGTTGAGGTCGGGAAGCTGTGTGAGCAAATTAGAGCGCGTTAAAGAGAACATCTTCGAAGTATTTCAAATTAAAAACTAAAATCAAACTACTGAACGATATTCTAAAAAGCCATGTGCATGTTCTCTTTTACGCGCTTTTGTTTGCAAGTTCTTGCAGATCTCAACGAAATTATCCGGCGGATGAAACGGAAGGTTATTCTGAAAATAGCTATAATACTTATTTATAATGAGCTATCCCTTTGCTTTTTTATAAACAAAAGAATACGGTTCAACACCGGTAAGATCCGTTGTTTCAAAGGGAACTGTTTCATGGGATCCCAGGACTAAAATTGCACTTGGCGCAAGACTTTTTAAGACGTTGCTAAACGCCCTCTTTTTGGGTTCTTCCCTGTAATAGGTTAAAACATTGTTTCGCAAAAAGACGATATCAAAGCCCGCTCCGGGGGGCTCGGAAAGCAAGTGATGCGTTTTCCATGTAATGTCCTTCTTGAGGGACGACTTCACCTCAAATCGTTTCTTACCCCCTTTTTTTACGAAATATCTGGTCTGAATCTCTTTTGTTACTTCTCTGAGGCTGCTGGAAGGATAAATACCGGCACGGGCGCGGTCGAGGTAGACGGGATTAATGTCGGTAGCCCACACGTCAAGATGCGGAACCATATGATCACTGTTACTCAACATATTCCAGATGATTTTGAAGCTGTATACCTCCTCACCGCATGCACAACCGGCCGACCAAAATTTGATTTTTTCTCTGTCAACACGCAACAACTCCGGTAAAATATGTTCTTTAAACCCTTGCCAAAATCCCCGATCTCGAAAAAACCGGCTGATGGAAACCGTCATAAGAAGTTCACATTGTTGTCTGATTTCATCATTTTTGTCCAGTTCAGCCAAAAAAGTCTCCATGTTGTTACATTGTATGGATTTCATATACCGGCGTATCCGCTTTTTGACGCCCTTTCGCACCTTGCGATACCCAGCCCATGAAAATTCAAATCGATTAAGGAGTTGACGAAATTGCTCATCATTCATAAGATCACTTTTATCTTTTGAAAAATATTGTGCAAGTATTTTCCGCTCAAAGCCAATACTGTGGAAAAAGGGAGAGACGATTGATGAATAAAGACAGACTCGATTTTCTAAAAGCAGATTATGTTCAGGGCTTCCCGGCCGCCATCGGATTCGAAGTCGATCAAGCGGATTACAGTATATTCGAAACACGCCTTAAGATTCGGCCGGAACATCGTCAGCAGGACGGATTTGTCCATGCCGGTGTTATCGCAACCATGGCCGACCATACCGCTGGATATGCAGCGTACACAACCGTTTCAGAAGCGTTTCGTATTTTGACCATTGAATTCAAAATCAACTTTTTTAAACCCGCTGTTGAGAACCAAATTGTCTGCCGATCGAAGGTGGTCAATAATGGGAAAACCATCAAAGTATCAGAATCTGAACTATTTTCTTTAAATGAAGATCAGGAAAAACTTGTTGCTAAAGCAATGGTTACTTTGATTGCGGTACCGTCTTCAAAT
>JAFDCA010000150.1 GCA_019313025.1 Deltaproteobacteria bacterium | reverse complement strand
GATATTCTAAAAAGCCATGGACATGTTCTCTTTTACGCGCTTTTGTTTGCGAGTTCTTGCAGATCTCAACGAAATTATCCGGCGGATGAAACGGAAGGTTATTCTGACAATAGCTATAATCATTTGCTGTAATACGTTTGCCCCTCTTTTATCATGAAATGATTTGATACAGCGTTTGGACCCTGCAGAGTGATGAATCTTTTTTCGAGGATCATCCGTATACGCCTTTTACTGCTCAGAATGAGATGCAAGGCTGCTGGTTTTCAGATCACCCATTGCTTTGGTCAATTCCAGTAAAACGCCCAATCCCCTTTTGCTTTCCGATCCTGAACAGGCAGTGAAAAAACCGAACGGGCCAACGTCTTTACTTTTGGACAGATCCAGACTTGCCCCTATTTCAGTGAGACTCTCCAATAATTTTATGAACTGGGGATCGGAACTTTTTTTGGCTAAGCCGAGCAAGGCAACCAGGCCATCTCCAATCTGATCGATATCTTCGGCGGTGTAGGCTGAAGCGATCTTAGCCCGGATATCATATGTGGCCTTAATGATGCGAAAGACACCCCTTTCTTCCAAACCATTCAGATACTCAATGAGTTGAGGAACCATCAGTCTGAGAACAGGTTCTATGGTTGTGACAAAGTCGATAATATTTTCCAGTTGATCCAAAGCATAAATAATGTGTTTGACACTTCTAAGCATCCGCTTGGACAGGGCCCCCAGATCTTCCAACTGAAAAGCGGACTCTACACTTTCCAGATCTTTGATCAAAGATTTGGAAACCGGTTGCGCCATTGCTATCAAATCATTTTTAAATTCCGTCATACTCATGGCCGTTTCTGACAAAGGGGCAATCCGGCGTTCAATGCGATCCAGTCGCTCAAGAATTAATTCTTCACTAGTCATGGTGCCTCCTTTCTTTAGAAACTTTGACGCATCTTGCCAGCCATGTTAAATTGAGGTTCAAGAGGCAATTCAAAACCCTTTAGCATCATGTTCCAGTAGACCCATTTGAACATCATCTTCCCAAAATAGTTCGATTGACTTTCACCTAGAAGAGAAAAAGGGCCGAGACCGGGAAAGGGAAACTTTCCGGCAAGGGGTTCCGTATCGTAACTGAAATCGATCAGATAAGCCATACCATGGCTTGAGACTATAAATCACGTTGAATGCCCGTCATATTCAGGTCTTGGTTCTTGCCCCTCAATCTCCAGAAGGATGTTCTCGACGACGACGTCTGATTCATAGTGTGCAACCGCACCGGACTTGGAGGTGGGTACATTGGTTGCGTCACCGATCACATAGATATTGTCGAAGTCTGCGGCTTTCAATGTGCCTTTATCGGTATTGACAAAACCCATGGGATCACCAAGGCCGCTGTCTGTGATCACCTGTGCGCCGGAATGCAGCGGGATGGAAATAAGAAGGTCATAAGGAATTCTATCACCCGTCACGGATTCGATGGTCTTTTCACCAGCGTTCACATGGTCAATAGACCAGTTTGGCGTAATCTTAATGTTCTTTTTACCACAGACATCCCCAAGAACCTTTGACGCCACAGGCTTTGTAAAAGCACCATCCAACGGCGTGACCAATTCTATTTCGATGTGGTCCCGAACGCCATTGTCTCTGAAAAACCAGTCTGCAAGATAGACAAACTCTAAAGGCGCAACAGGGCACTTGATGGGCATATCAGCGATGTTGAGCACGACCCTTCCCTTTTTAAAGAATTTCCATCTCCTGTAAAGCGCTATGGCACCATCCAGCGAGTAATAATCATGGACGTCGCCCCTCCAGTCATCCATCAATCCGTCCGTTTCTTCCGGTACGGTCCTGCAACCTGTTGCAACCACCAGCCAGTCGTAATCGTATTGACCTTTCTTGGTCTTGACCTGCTTTTTATCGTGGTCGACATTGACAACCTCGTCCACTACAAAATCGACGCCAGACGGAATAAAATCGGATTTGGGCTTGACACATTCCTCAGGCCTATAAATCCCAAAAGGAATAAACAGCCAGCCGGGCTGATAATGGTGCATGGGATCTTTATCGATGACAGTAATCTGCCATTCTCGATCAATGAGCTCTTTGCGCAACTTTGCAGCGACCATGGTCCCACCGGCACCGGAACCTAAAATAACGATTTTTTTCATATGTACCTCCTCAATTTACATTATTTTTTAATCGAACTTCAAATCATCGCAGCTGGCAAACAATATCGCTTAGAAAAAAATTAAGTAATCGTATTTTTGTTCTCCAGCAGGTTTGCGATGGAAATGGAGTCTAATTCCTTATAAAGTGCGATAGATGCTTTTCGCCAGCCCAGTCGAACCACGCAATCATCACTCTTTGAGCACGCTTCGGGTTCACTGATACAGTCAACAAGTTCAGGCTTACCCTCATAGACCCGTGCGATGTCACCCAAGCTAATTTTTTCCGGTTTTTTTGCCAGCATGTGCCCACCTTTAGGGCCACGGATACTCTTGACAAACTTGGCTTTTTTAAGAGGACGGATGATTTGCTCAAGGTACTTAACGGAAATATTCTGTCGAATTGAAATCTCGCTCATTTGGACAGCACCTTCGTTCTGATGTTGGGCCAAATCGAGCAACAATCGCGTTCCATAGCGGGTTTTTTTTGTCAGTTTCATATGCCCAAAAATAATAGTTGAAATATAGATTAATTTATTATATATAATTTTTGTATGATATAATGCCAAAAAAAAACACATTGTCAAGTAAAAACTTTCCAATGGATCACATTGACACATTAAATATAAGATATATCAGTTATTTAAAAG
>JAFDCA010000149.1 GCA_019313025.1 Deltaproteobacteria bacterium | reverse complement strand
CTGTTACAGACACCGGAGAAGGTATGGAAAATCATGTTAAGAAAAGGATATTCGACCCCTTTTTTACGACCAAGGAAATCGGTAGAGGTACAGGATTGGGTTTAGCATCTGCATATGGCATCGTGAAAAATCATGGCGGAATTATTAACGTCTACAGTATGATCAATAAAGGAAGCACCTTTAATATTTTTCTGCCTGCATCTACCAAAGAAGTTAAACAAGATATGCTTGTGAATCAACAAACATTCAAGGGTACTGGCACCATCCTGTTGGTTGATGATGAAGACATGATTATCGATGTTGGTAGTCAGATCTTGGCAAGTTTGGGTTACATGCCGCTTACGGCAAGGAGCGGCAAAGAGGCGATTGAGGTCTATCAGAAAAACAGAGACCGTATTGTTATGGTTGTTTTGGACATGATAATGCCTGGTATGGGAGGTGGCGAAACCTATGACAGGCTCAAAAAGATAGATCCTGAAATCAGAGTTCTTCTTTCCAGTGGTTACAGCATAGATGGACAAGCATCAGAAATAATGGAACGCGGATGCAATGGTTTTATTCAGAAACCGTTTAATGTGATGCAGCTGTCTCTTAAAATCAAAGAGGTATTGGGGCAGGAACCCTGATCGATCAGGCTAAAATACTTTTTTAGTGCATAATTAAGAGACGAGTACAATCCTCAAATCCATAACATTGGTATTGGTTGGACCGGTTATGAATAGGTCTCCAAGTTTTTGAAAAAAATGATATGAGTCATTGTTTGCTAAAAAACGATACGGATTCAATCCTATTTCTTCGGCACGTTTTAGTGTCAAGGTGTCCGAAAAAGCTCCGGCTGCATCTGTAGGACCATCGGTACCATCAGTCCCTCCGCTAAGTATAACGATATTTTTTTGGCCGGAAATACCTATAGATGCAGATAGCGCAAACTCCTGATTCCGTCCGCCGAGACCTTTGCCTGTGAGAGTTACCGTGGTTTCACCGCCGGAAAGGATACAGGCCGGCAAACTAAGGGGATTGCCGGTTTTAATAATCTCTCTGGCGATGGCGCAATGAACTTGAGCGATAATCCGGGTTTCTCCCTCGATCATTGAAGACAGTAAAAGAACATTATACCCTAAGCTCTTGGCTTTTCCTTTGGCGGCCATTAAGGATTCAATGTTACTTCCGATGATCAAATTATAAGTTCTATCAAAGATAGGATTCAGCGGTTTAGGCGTTTCATCAATTTCACCTGAAACCCCGGATTCAATATGATTTAATATGTTTTTCGGTATTTTATTGATTATGTTATACTTGAGCAAAATGGTCTTACAATCGTAAAAAGAGCTGAAATCCGGTACTGTCGGACCCGAGGCGATAACGTCGATATCATCTCCAACAACATCCGAAAGTATAAGGGTAACAAGTGTGGCCGGATATACTGCCTGAGCAAGCTTACCGCCCTTTATTTTAGAGATGTGTTTTCTTATGGTGTTTATTTCATGAATGGTCGCACCACAGGAAAGGAGTATTTTTATGGTATTTTGTTTGTCATCAAGGGTGAGACCATCATCGGGGAAAGGCATCAAGGCGGATCCTCCTCCCGAAATGAGGCATATTACAAGATCATCTTTTTCTGCATCTTTTACAAAATTTAAAATGGCAGATGCCCCGCGTATCCCGTTTTCGTCAGGTATAGGATGGCCTGCTTCTATGAGATCGATATACTTTAAATCGGCCACATGATCGAATTTCACAGTAATCACACCGCCTGTAATTTTGTCGTCGATCATATCTTCTATGGCTGCAGCCATTGGTGCTGTGGCTTTTCCTGCGCCTAATACATACAGGTTTTTATATCGATCAAGATGATATGAACGATGACCAATAACAAGAGTTTTACCATCAAACTTGCAGTGCCGCTTGATAGCGGCGGAGGGTTCTACAGCTTTTAGGGCCTTATAGAAGATTGCGACAGCATCCTTTCTCATCGTTGAAATTGTTTTTGATTCCGATTTCATAAGAGACTTGTGTTAAAAATTAAAATCTTGAACAGATGATTTTGAAGTGTTTGATATAATAAATTGTACTGAATTTTTTATGTCGAACGATTTTGGCTGTCAAATAAAAAATGTTTTTCCAGCCTTCTTGACAAGAATCGAAGATAAACGTATCCTTTGATGAGCCTTTACTCGATTAAGTCTCGGAATAATTTATTTCGGAGTAAAAAAATGGGAAAAAATTCTTCAGACTCATTTAAAGGACAGTTGCTAATGGCCATGCCGTTATTAATTGATCATAATTTTTATCAAACTGTTACGTGTATTTGCGAATACACCCCGGCAGGAACAGTGGGAATTGTGATCAACAGGGTCCATCCTTCTCTAACGGTGAAAGACATTTTTAACGAACTCAATATGGAATTTATCCCCGATGTTGAATCCACTCCAATCCACATCGGCGGACCGGTTCATGTGGGTGAAATTTTTATTCTTCATGGCCCTCCATTCGGTTGGGAAGGATCCCTCATGGTTACACATCGTCTTGCATTAAGCAACAGCAGAGACATTTTAGAATCTGTTGCTATGGGAAGGGGGCCGAAATCATATATAATAACCCTTGGATGTGCTGGCTGGGGACCGGGTCAACTCGAATCAGAGATAATGGGAAATGCCTGGTTGACCTCTCCGATAGATGAAGAAATTATTTTTAATATGCCGATCGAAGAAAGATGGGAAGCATCGTTAAAAAAGATAGGGGTAGATCCGGCCTTGATTTTGAATACCTCCGGCCATGCATAAATGGTATGCCTTTTTCTTTTAGGGCACTTTATTTTAAAATTTACATATTTATTGAAAAAGCTTTTCTCACCCCGCTTGTGGCCACCAAGACTCGGTAATACCAAGAAAACTAAATGCTTTATAGATTCTTGCCTGTTATTGGAATTATAATGATGAAGTTTCGAGACTTTAAATTGTGCGCCTATGGTTGATCATCTTCCTCTAAATCCTAAAACTTTTAATAATCACAGAACCACACCATTTCATGACCCGGTGTTATATTGCATCGTGAAACGGCGTTATTTCGATTTTGCTTTTGATTTTGGCTTCTTTTTTTTAAGACAAATTTTATCTTTTTTTACAAATGCGCAGAGTTTGGGATTGTAATATTCTTTACAATTTAATGGATTATAAAGCGGGCATTCAGGATGTTTTTCCGACATGGATCTAATTTTCCTTCATAATTAAGTAGTCTGTCTAAAAAATATTTTATTTTCTATAACATAAAAGCTCATATGTTACAAGGTTTTATAAAGATAAAACATTAAAAACAAGTGAACTTCCCCGCCATATAAGGCGAGGCTTCTTAAAATGCGTTGAGGAAGATTGCATCCTCCTTTTCCCTGCACCGCATTCATCTTCGCCATAAAGGGTGCAGAATTCCGCGGGGATTTTCATAAACTCATGAAATTTTTTTTCCATTAATAACCCCAATCCAACCCATGTTGCCGATGTTGATGACCGTAAGACGAAGGAAGAACAACAGTGCCAAGGAAAGGAAATCGTTTTGACAATTCAATTGATACATTGTAATAAACAGCTTAAATACCTGTTGGTTTTTCTTTTATTTATATTTTTGACGCTCATTAAACCTTGTCGCAAACCGTACCGTACTCTGTGGCGATTTACCTATTTAATTGCTTATATCCAAATAATGCGGACTCTTTAGGTTCTTTTTGTTGTTCTCAAATAATAATGTGTTAACTGATATTTTAATTTTTAATTGAAATGAATACTTATAACTCAATTAAAGCAGAACTACTTAAGATTGGAAAGGATATTTCAAGCCTATTGTCCAATGCCAAGTCGATTCCCGGTATGTCAGAAAATTCATTTACCGTCTGGGAAAAAACAATAACGGTTATCAACAAACAATTGCTGGAAGAGATTATTCGTGTCGCCGTCGTGGGACCCATTAAATCCGGCAAGAGTACATTCATCAACTCACTTTTCAAAGGCGAATATCTAAAACGAGGGCCCGGGGTTGTTACTTCTATCGTTACTCGAGTTCGCAGCGGAAAAAAACTCAGAGCAAAGCTGTTATTTAAATCATGGGATGAAATTAATTCAGATATGGATCAGGCCATGGCTCTGTTTCCATCATTGGACTGGCGAACCGAAAAAAACAAGTTTGATATACGGCATAAAAAAGATAGAATAGACCTTCAAGAAGCACTGACTTCTTTGGGGCCGGAACATCTTATAGCAAGCGGTACCCGCAATGTTAACAGTGTCCTTTTATCACTTTACCTTAAAGGATTTCAAAAAACAAAAGATCTGATTTCCTTAGAAGTTAATGAAAGTCATTATGAAGACAATTTATTCAGAGATCATTGGAACTTTGTAAGTGATGGGGCTATGGCGGTCTATTTGAAAGATGTCCATCTAGAAATCGATTCCGGTGACATTGAAAGTAATATCGAAATTGCAGATTGCTAAGGAAGTGACTCTCCAAATCCCATCCACCTGGCCATGATTCAAGATTATCTTCTGTTAACAAATCTCATCATCTATGTGATCAGCAGTAGAACCGGACTTCGAGAAGCGGATATCAAATTTTTATCATTGATAAATAAAATGGGGATTTCGGATAATATTCTCTTTATTATTAACTGTGATTTTAGTGAACACGACTCGATGAATGACCTCAATACCCTGATCAAAAAAATCAAAGAAGATCTCACGATAATAACACCTACCCCCGAAATCTATTCCATGTCAGCACTCTACAATCTGTTCAAAGCCCAGAATTTAACCCTGTCACAAAAAGACCGACTGAGACTGAACCAATGGGAAGGGGAGAAAGAACTGACTGCCTTTTCAGACTCCGAAACATCTCGTTTTAAAGCATCTTTGTACAATAAGCTGGCTCGTGGCAGTTATGCGCTTTTGTTAAAAAACCATATAGAACGCCTTCATATAATTTCATACGGCTTAGAGGATTGGATCTCTTTCAATCAGAATATTCTTACCAGAAACGCCGATAGTGCCACTGAAATAATTGAACATGTTAAAAAGCACCGTATTCGGATCAATGAGATTAAATCTGTGATAAAAAATACACTCGATGGTTCGATTCAGCAGATCAAACAGGAACTAAAAACAGAAATCGATCGTTATTTTGATGTTCGATCAGGAAATTTGCTACTTGATATCATTGATTTTATAGATAGCTATTCTATTCCGTATCAACAATTTGAAAATGAAATCAAAACGTCGGGTTTTTCAAAAACACTGTATCTAATTTTTCATGAATTCAAACTGGCTCTCGACACGTTTATGGCTGAAACCATAAACCCTGAAGTCATTCGTTTTGTCAGAAAACAGGAGGCACGTATTCATGAACATCTCGAGTCGATCGCGAGGCCATTCGATATCATGGTACAAGAGGCTATTGGTACCTATAATAGTATGATGGGAAAATTGGGAATAAACCGCTCTAACGAAAACATAAAAAAAATCGATCTGCCGGATATTGGCACCATAAAATCTATAACAGGAATAACGCTTCCTCCTGTAGCTGCGTACATGCGGTATACAGCGAAGATGAAGTCAGAAGCAACGATGCGTCTTGGTCTTTATAAAGTGGTTAGCATATTTAAAAAGTTATTAAAAAAGCCGATTCAAGGACAGAACGAAGGAGAAATATTTGCATTGAGAGACAGTGTTTTGCGTATGAAGGGTGAAATGGAGAAGTCGGTGATCTCTCATCTTAAGGATTATCAGGAAAATATAAAATTTCAATATATATACAAGCTTGTTGACGCCGAATCAGATACTTTTTACGAATCTCTTCTTGATCGCTTTCAGGTTTATGGTACAGATCTTTCCGATATCCTTGACCTAATAGACGATAAGATGATTGACAGAGAGGAAACATCTGAAATGATGAAAACCATGGTCCTGGACTGCAGTGAAATAGGTGAAAAAATTAATGACCTTAGAGAAAGAATCAAAATGTTCGAGACGGCTGCTAATCATATTACCATTCAGAAAGCCTATGGCGATAATCCTTAATCTATATCAGCAGATAAACGCATCATTTAAGATTGAACTTAAATATAAAATACGGACGCGAATTCTGAGCAACAGACGACCAATGACAAATGAAGACAGAAGGAGGGTTTAATTATGAGTGATCTCCGGACCAGAATCATTGCTGTGGCAAATGAAAAAGGAGGTGTCGGTAAAACAGTGACGGTGTTAAACCTTGCAGCAGCATTGTGCAAGGAAGAAAAAAAGGTTCTGGTTGTGGACATGGACCCGCAATTTAATGCGACAAAGGGGCTTGGTGTCGATGTTAACGAAAAGATGCCGACCGTATACAATCTCATAATGGACAGTAAATCGATTAAAGCAGCCGAGGCAATCATGCCAACAAGATGGAAAGGGCTTGATCTAATACCATCTCATGTAGATCTTTCAGGTGCGGAGGTCGAACTTGTTGATAAGGTTGGACGTGAAAACCGATTAAAGGAAGCCCTTGAGGGAATTACCGGCAAATATGATTTCATATTACTTGATACACCCCCAAGCCTATCATTGTTAACGGTCAATGTGCTGGCATATGCAAAAGAAGTTCTTATTCCATGTCAAACACATCCTTATGCTTATGCTGCACTGGACGAACTTTTTGACACTATTTTTGCTATACAGGAAAACATAAATAAGGACCTAAGGGTGATTGGTATTGTGGCAACATTATTTGATACTCGAACCCGAATTAGCCATAATATCTTGGAAAAACTTAGAAATGATGATAGATACGCTGATATACTTTTTAACACGGTGGTAAGAATTAATACCACCATTGCCGAGAGTGCCGGTGTTGGAAAACCCGTGGTTTTCTTTAGGCAAAGCAGCTACGGTTCGTTAGACTACACCAGTCTCGCCAAGGAATTGCTGTCTAGTGCCTATCCATAAACGGTCTTTTTGCTCAATTTGTGCGTTATGCTTAAAAAATAATCCTCTGAATATTACACAAATGCCTGCGGCTATTTTTTTTGCATGCTCTAATATTGAACAAAAATAAACATTTATGGACAGATACTACCTAACCGCAAGGCAACTTTAAAAATCAATTAGTTTTGGCTCAGCTTCAAAAGATTTTCTTTTGCAAACGCTATTGAAGGATCCATGGCCAGCGATATTTCATAATATTGTATAGCCTTTTCTTTTTGCCCCATATCTCTGTAATTTGAAGCAATATTGGCATAATCAATGGCAGAACCCGGGTCAAGCTGCAATACTTTTTTGAAACACTCTATGGCCTTTTCATGTTCTTTAAGTTTAAAGTAGCTAAAGCCCATTGAGTTATAAATATCCGTTCTTTCCTTATCGTACGTTTCAGCCTTTTTTAACACATCGAGTGCTTTCAGATATTCACCCATCTCATTGAATGAGACGCCCATATATGAATAGATGCTAGGCACATCCTGTTCTGTAGGATCAAGTTCAAGAGACTGTGTGAAATAGTTTATCGCTGTTTCAGGTTCATTGAGGGCGAGATGGCATGATCCGAGATAAAATTTAATATAATACCTGGTCGGGAGCAACCGTTCGATATTTTTAAGTTCTTTAATAGCAACTTGAGGCATTTGGGTTTCTGTTATAATTTTGGCTGAAAACATCCCCACGCTGGTTCCAATGGATCTTTCTCTGAAATGAGCGCCTGGTATGATGGTATAAAAAGCTGGAATATCAAGCAAGGGATGCATGGTATCTACTACAATCACTTCCATACCCTTTTTGGCCAAAGCAGATATACAGTTTTCAACTTCAATTTTAATATTTTCGTTTGAAAGTCCTGGAAGCGAATGGATATCGATTCTATTAACTGGATTGATGAATAATTCGGCATCTTCAATTCTGGTCAGTTTGGGAAGACCACTGGCCACATATTTTGAAGTCGTATCAAAATCTCCGGCAAGCTGAGCCACTTCCGTAAGCGCTCGACTTAATGCCTTTTCCGGATCAGGTGTTGTTCCGGCTGTCCAGACAATTTCACTTCTTTCAGGAAACGTCGAGAGGTCATACGCAAGTACACCGACACTGGGTATTCCCATATCCAATGAAAAATCCGAAATAAAAATACTGATACCGGCTTTCCTGTATTTTTCTATCATTTCTCTAACCACAGGATCGGTTACTGAGTTTGCTCGAATTGCAGGTACTTTTAAATGGTTTTGGCTGATTATCGAAGATACATGTCTCTCTACAATTTCACAAATACCTTGGCTTAGGGCTTCTTCCACACAATTACAGGCAGATGGACCGTTAAATTCGTTAATCGTATAGAACCAATTAAATGGAATAAGAATTTCATGATTTCGAGTTAAATTAAACGCCTTTGTCCACTTTAGTGGCAGGTCTTCAAATATTTTTTTTGAGATGTTTAGATCTTCTGAAGTGTCATGGACGGATTGGGCAATCATCTCGAACGGAATTACATTTTCTTTAAGGTTGCAATATTTTTCCACAAAAAAATTTCCGGGATTTTTACAAAAACTGAAAAAGCTGAATCTTTCAGCCAGTTCCATAACTGCGCTTGCTTCAGCCTGATGGGGTGTAGCCCCTTTTCCCATTTGCTTTTTCGTTCCGATGATTTCGATGGCATCTTGGCCACAACTGCTGAAATAAACTGGGATGTCCAATCTCCCCTTATCGATTCTTACCGTATATTCAAGGATATCAAGATCAACTTTTTTTAATTTATTTTTGAAACGGATAACCGTCTCTTCCGGCGGTAATATCTTGTCCTGGTCCAGTGTAAATCGCTTGAAAGCATCCTTTAGAATAATTTTGTTGGTCATAGTTTTTCCTTTTTAAGACACGCTTCATCATTCAGGTAGCCCATGTCGAATTTCCGGCAACACAAACAGAATGCAACCGGTCTGTAGAATATTTTAAGGTAGAATCCTAACTCTCAAATATTTTTTATATGCTTATATGCATTAAAACCTTTTGGGTCAAATATTTTTAAACATCTCATGTCGATATCCATTGTTGAATATTTTTTTTAATTTGACCGATTCCTTGGATTTTGATATGAAAAAAATAACGTTTTTATGGGGATGTAGCTCAGCTGGGAGAGCGCGGCGTTCGCAACGCCGAGGTCGAGGGTTCGATCCCCTTCATCTCCATTTTTATTGAAAAAGGGCTTGAATCGATGTCTT
>JAFDCA010000148.1 GCA_019313025.1 Deltaproteobacteria bacterium | reverse complement strand
GTTCCGAGACTTTTCTCGACAAACTGAATAAAAGGGGGTCCAGCTTGGCTATGATCAGACGGCGACAGCGACGAAAAGCGAGCCCTGCAGCCCATCATAAACAGCCATATGGCAAAAAGACTCGCAATAAACACATAATGAGAACATGTCCTTTTCACTTTTTTATTGACCCCTCTTTAGTTGAACAACCTAAGGATTCTTATTAATTTTCATGCAAGATTCAGGTATGATAAACGCCAATGGCCCAAATATTGCAAAAACAGATCATGTTGTGAACCCTTAATCAATAAAAAGAAACGGAACCGTAGTCCTGTAAATATCAAGAAAATCGACGGGCATCTTTTGTTTTAAATTCGATATAGATCCCGAAATGTTGACATTCCAAAAACCGAGCAGTATTAAGTTCATTACCCGAATTTTATAAATAGGAAATATCATGCCAAACATATTGTTATCGACGTGTATATATGTATTCATATTCTTGACCGGGGCTGCCGGCTTGATTTACCAGGTAACCTGGCAGAAATATCTTAGCAGACTTTTAGGAAGCGACAGTGTGGCCACGGCCATCATACTGGCGACTTTCCTTGGAGGCTTATCCTTAGGATATTATTTTTGTGGAAAATTAACAACCAGAATAAAAAAACATTTTTTGGGGTATGCACTGTTGGAAGGGTTTATCGGGGTGTGGTGTCTGCTTTTCCCTGTTCTTTTCAAGGTACTGAATTTTTTAACCAAACAGTGGAGTTTTTCTCCGCCCCTATGGATCATTGGCCAGGGGATACTCTGTTCTGTTCTACTGATGGGAATTCCTACCGTATGTATGGGAGGAACCATTCCCTTTTTGACTCGGGGTATATCAAGAAACATTACAGAAGCGACCCGAATCCATGCCCTGGTTTATGCGGTGAATACAGCCGGAGCGTTTATCGGAACACTTCTGGCCGGCTTTTATTTAATCCCCAATCACGGACTGCCGGCCACTATGGTCAAAACTTCATTTTTGAACCTGGGAACGTTTTTCTTTTTTCTTATCTTGCCAACGTTTTTAAAGCAGGCCGAACCCTCGGAAAAACCCAAAGAAGACATCGAAAAAATGATGTCCGAACCCTCATCGGACATCGGCAGATTTCCACCTGTTCTTCTGTATTCGATTGCCTTTCTGAGCGGTTTTTATGTCATGAGTTTGGAAAATGTGTTGATCCGGATCACCAACCTCTCTCTGGGAAGTTCCTCATATTCATTTACGATCATCGTATCGGTTTTTATCCTTTCAATCGCTGCAGGGAGCTTTGTCATCGGCAGCCTTAAGCAAATTTCAAAATGGCTGTTATATGTCAATCAGATGGCCATATCGCTACTTCTGCTGATCATTTTTATCACTCTGGATCGATGGCCATATTGGGCGCATCTGATCCGGATATCGTTTCAGTCCAACATCGCCGGTTTCTGGGGGTATTATCTTCAGGTCTTTTTAGGGCTGACCTGCATTTTGATTTTACCCATTGGCCTGATGGGGGCTACCGTTCCGATCATTTTTCACGAATTGAAACGAGATTTCTCCAAGGTCGGACAGTATTCGGGAATGATTCTTTCGTGGAATACGGCAGGCAACCTGATGGGAAGCCTCATCGGCGGAATCGTTCTTTACTATGTTTTCAACAACCAAGGCGTGTTTTTAACGGCTGCGCTTTTAGCGGCTTTATCTGCCGGACTTGCGGGATGGCATTTATCTAAAAAATACATGGTCTCAACCGCAGTATTGTTTTTAATTATCGGTTTCATGGGATTATCTCCCTCTTTTTACAGCTCAAATCATTTTACAACGGGTACATTTCGACTTCGAACCCCTTTACCCTATTCTTTTTCCGATTCCAAAAATTTTTTCAAAACACTCAATGAAGGATTTGAAGTAAAATACTATAATGATGGATCAACGGCCACCGTAGCAGCCACACAAGATAGAGAAAAATTTCCTTTGTTCGATAAAAAATCCATGGCATTGTTTATCAACGGTAAATCTGACTCTTCGACTATCGGCGACATATACACGGTTAAGCTTCTTGCCCACATACCGGCTTTGCTGGCGGAAAAAAGAAACGACATTATGGTTGTGGGCCTTGGCACAGGTGTTACCGCTGGAGAGCTCACACTTTATCCAGATGTCAAGCGAATCGACATTGCCGAAATATCACCTTCCGTAGTCAAAGCCCTCCCTTATTTTGAAGAATTCACGTATGGTGTTCACAAAGATCCGAGAGTCAAAATTCTTGTGGGAGACGCCTTTCGGATTATTGGAAGAAGCAAGAAGAAATGGGACATTATCATCTCGGAACCCAGCAACCCGTGGGTCACAGGGGTCGATTCCCTTTTTACCCGGGAATTTTATCAGCTGGTTAAAAGCCACTTAACCGAAAAGGGCGTGCTGATGCAATGGGCCCACACCATCGTTGCCAGCCCCCATATGATTGAAATGATCCTGAACACGGTTCACCAGGGGTTTAAGCATGTTCACGTATTTCTTGGCGGCTCGGATTTGCTGATAATGGCTTCGAATCAGCCGATTTCATGCGCTAATTTAACACAAGCTGACGTCATTTTAACAAACAATATTAAGGTAAAACAGTCTCTTCAGGAAATTAATGTATCGTCACTGGCATCCATCCTTATAAAAGAGCGTTGGACCTCTTCTTATATTGCCGATTATTTTTCAGATGCCGACATTCAATCGCTGGATTTT
>JAFDCA010000147.1 GCA_019313025.1 Deltaproteobacteria bacterium | reverse complement strand
TTTTTAAGGTGGATGATGTCTTCACCTGATGGATGCTATCACAATTCTTAAAGGTAACTCTCGGACGGTTTCATAATCGCCCAGTATTGGTAAAATATCATCGCCAGACTCACCCTTCAGGATTTAAGATCGGCTTCTTTGAGTTTGCAGTAATCCATATGGGCACACACATGGTCGGCAAATCCAACACCAGCTTCTTCGTAAAGGCTGTATGCGGCATTGATTCCCACCTCTTTCAGGATTGGTATTTCATCCTCGTAACGCACTGACGCTGTGATCTGACCTTGATAATCTCTCTGAGCCATCTGCCGGATTGCAAATATACTGGCTTTGGGATCCGGTAAGGCCAGCATGACCAGATTAACTCGACTTTTCGCCGGTTCGACTCGCTCCCAGAAATCGCTATCCTCGGCATCGCCGTAAACCACATTTCTACCAACTTTTTGATGTTGCTCCACCGTTTCAGCGCAAAAATCCAGTCCGATCACCACGTCGCCGTATCGACGCCTCATTTCGTCAAATGCACTCGTTCCAACGCCACCCATTCCGATAATCACAACCTCAGCATCGCCGGTCTCTATCGGTTTATCTTCAGGCAGACGCTTTGCAGTTTCGAAACTTTTCAATCGGCCTGAAATACGCGCATAGATATTGTGGGAGGCAGAATTCAATGGTGCTGCCAAAATGAACGTTATCGAAAGTGCAACAGCGATGATAACCAGCCAGTCACCGCTAATCCAGCCCATGGCTACGCCGATAGACCCGACAATGAGACCAAACTCACTGTAATTGGCCAAGCTAAGCGAAGTAAGCATCGATGTTCGAGCACGCAGCTTGAAGCGTGTGAGGATGCCGAAAAACAGCGCTGCTTTGAACGGTACGGCCAGCGCCAGCAAAAGCGCTATCACGAGTCCTATGGGCGTTAGAGAACCGGAGATGCCAATATTTAAAAAAAAACCGACAAGAAATAGATCTTTGAAGCTAAGCAACCTATCGGCCAGTTCACCCGCCTTTGGGTGAGTAGCCAAGAGCATACCGAACACAAGCGCTCCCAGACCTCCTTTTAAATTGACCATTTCGAAGCTGCTGTACCCGGCAGTGGTCATCAATATTCCAAACAACATCAGAAGTTCGCCATGACCACATCGGACCAAAAACCTGGTCAGCAGAGGCCTGATGATAAAAAGCGACGCTACGAGGACCGCTGCCCACGGTGAAGGGAGGTCTCCGGCAGAGACTGCTAAAAAAACAACCGCAATAATGTCCTGCATGATCAGTATACCGATGGCGGCATTGCCATGGCGGGAGGACGTCTCTTTCTTTTCTTCAAGCACTTTAACCGCAAAAACCGTGCTCGAAAAACTCAGGGCGAAAGCGATCAGTATTGCGGTTTGCCAGCTTAGAAGATGAAAATAGGGCATCCCTGACATACTAATAATCCAGATCCCGGTTCCGAAGACTGCAACGGTAATAAACATGTGAATCGTTGCACCGGCCCATACTTCGGGCTTAGCAAGACTTTTCAATTTCAGTTTTAGACCGATGGAAAATAACAGCAACGTTCCACCTGCATCGGCAATTTTTCCAAGAGTTTCACTTCCCTCGACACCGAAAACGTTAAGGACAAACCCAGCGATCAAGTATCCCACGAGAGGTGGCAGGCCGATCCTGCTAGAAGCAGCTCCGAAGACAAATGCGGCAACAACCCAAAATGGATCCATATTTGGAATGCCTCCTTAAACAAACTATTCTGAAAATGCGAAATGATTTTATATTACTATCCGGAAACGCCATTATTCAAAGCTTTCAAATTATGGCACAAAGAAACTGCTGAATCAATTACTACACTTTAGCACCAGATTACAATATGGTATAGTCATAACTTTGAATTCGAAGCGATTAGATATGAATCCTGCCTTTAGATCTTCCACATATTTCAGAGTCTTTTAACTGCAATCCAAACTTACGCAAAAAATTCAGCAATACCGAAATTGTTCATAACTCAATCCCATGATAGTAAGGACGTCAGGAATAACTCAGGTTTTTTAGATAGATGATATTTTAATGTTTTGGATGGATATATAAATATTTATAAGGGTGAAAAAGGAGATTGGATCCTCATACCGACTGAATCAAATAGAGACCTATAAAAGCAATGAACTCCGAATTTAAAACTGGACTAGATCGAATCAGAGCTATACAATATATAGTATTAAAAAGTATGAAATTCACGACCTCCCTTGACAATTTATGGTATCATTCCGCAAACCGGTCAAGGAGGTCAATGTATGACAAAAGCGCAACGCGATATCCGAAGGAAATTACGAGTTTTAAACTATGCTAAACAAATCGGTAATATTTCAAAAACCTGCCGTTATTTTGGAATATCCAGACAAACTTATTACGATTGGAAAAGAGCTTATGAAAAGAGCGGTGAAAAAGCCTTAATTAACAGTAAACCTTGCCCAGAAAACCCCAAATTAAGAACTCCCCCTGAAATAGAAGAAAAAATACTATACCTCAGACGCAACTACCACCTTGGCCCAATGCGTATTTGTTGGTATCTTGAGCGGTATCATGACATACAGATATCAACTGGTGGTGTTTACGGGGTGTTGAAACGTAACGGCCTCAACCTGCTCCCCAAAAATTCCAGGCCCAGAAGCGTTATAACCCATCGCTATGAGAAACAGATGCCTGGGCATCATATTCAGGTGGATATTAAATTTTTAAAATTCAAGGATAAGGCTGGCAGAAATATTAAACGGTTTCAATACACAGCAATAGATGATGCCACTCGGATCCGGGCTTTGAAAATCTAGCAACGGCATACCCAGAGAAATGCCATCGACTTCATTAATTATGTTATCAAAAAATTTCCATTCCGCATCCATACAGTTAGAACAGACAACGGCCATGAATTCCAGTCAAAATTCCACTGGCATGTTGTTGACCTCGGAATAAATCATGTATACATCAAACCAAAGAGTCCACATTTAAACGGTAAAGTAGAACGGTCGCACAGTACGGATGATCAGGAGTTCTACCAATTACTTTCCTATAAGGATGATGTTGATTTAGAAAAAAAGCTTGCTACTTGGGAGAAATTTTATAATCTATGGAGGCCCCATAGTTCTCACGCAGGGAAGACTCCCTATGAAGCCCTAAGAAAGAAGCTAAAAGATGCAGCATAATCGTCTTTGGAGGTAGTGGATATCACACCAACGAGAAGTGTAAATGAGGAATGATATTGGATTTTGAATTGTCGGTATCGGCAAGAGTGGCTATGATATCGCCTTCCTTAACAATCACACCGTTTTCAATTTCCGA
>JAFDCA010000146.1 GCA_019313025.1 Deltaproteobacteria bacterium | reverse complement strand
TCAAAATAGCAGCTAACGCAGCATGAACCAGAGGGTTCTGAAGTGTAGCACCCATAATACTACCGGTCAGGGCAGCAACTACACCAAGGGCTGAATTGGTGATAGACAATCCACCAACATAACATAATCCATGGCCGATTAATTGGCGTTTACCGCTGCGGCCGCCAAAATAGGAGACAGTGATTGGAATCAAGGGATAGAAACAGGGTGTCAGGTTAAGGGCCATGCCTCCCGCAAAGATACCCAAAAGGGTCCAAATCATGGCCCAGCCATATAAAGGCCCCGGTGTCTTCGGTTCCTGGGACATTCCGGAAAGTCCCTCGGGGATCATCTCCACCGGCAAGCCTTTGGCATGCCATTCTGGATAACCCAAAGGATCACGATAAACATTTTTGTAACCGAGCTTAACAGCCACACGGGCTGCCGAGTCACTGCGGACTCATGTCAGGCCTGCTCAGTAAAATACAATGGTGCGATCCTTGTCTGCTCCAAGAAATGTTTTCAAATCACTCGACTTGCGCCACTGCGCCCACCAGGTGGGCTCCATTGGAAAATTTACCGCACCTTTGATATGACCGGTGCGATATTCCCATTCTTGCCGAGTATCTACAAGAAAGAGGTTATCGGATTTCTTGCCGTAGTGCTTCCATAGCTCATCCGTATCGATAATGTGATATCCGCCCTGTTTTGCCTCGTCCTGAACATCCTCCCAGGTCGCCTCTTTCGGGGTAACGCTACCGTTAGTAAACCAGAGAGCTCCAACTGTAATAGCGATGGCCATAAAGGCTAAAAGGGCTTTTCTAACGCCGTTCATTTTAATTCTTCTTTAAATCTTTCCTTCTCTTTTTAATTTTGTAATAAGGAAGTCAGCCCCTGATCGCGAGAGTCCCAATCCCTCTGCAAGATTCATTGGATCTAATGAATTGATCTTTTTAGTGAAAGCGATCACCTCGCTTTCCAGTTCTTCCAGCCAACTTTCAAAAAGGACAAGTACTTCGGGAGCTGCTACAGCAGAGAGCTGCCTGGATTGTGCGACTTTCTCCACCAGACTTTGGCACATTTTCGTTGGATCGATACCTTCGTCCATACATTCAGCCAGTCAGAAGTGAACCAAGCTGGACACTTTGTCTTCACCGGAGTCACCAATAAGGTCCATAACGAACTTAATTCGTGCATCTTCATCCAAAAGCGGGAAAAGGTCCTTTATTGCAATAGCCAACGCAGATGCTGCCTCTTGAGGTTCCAGGTTGTTTACCAATTTTTGAATTTTGTCTACGCTCATAGGGTCATCTCCATAGGTCAAAAAGTTTTTCTCCGTGTCAATAAATCTGTGGCTAACCTGTCCAAATCCATAAGAATATCAATGATTCTTTCGTCTGCTAATTCATAGTATATAAATGGACCGTCCCGTTCCACTTTGACCAGAAGCGACCGTTTCAGCTCTTTAAGATGATGGGAAATCAGCGGCTGAGATAATTGAAGTTCTTCAACGATTTCGGAAACAGATTTTTTTCTTTTTCTGATGCATAGCAATATTCGCAAACGGTTTTCATCGCTCAGGCTTTTCGCTAAGAAGGCAGGCGCTTGCAGGTTTTCCTTATGCAAACTATTTTTTTGATTCTTCTTAAGCAATTGTTTTACTCCAAACCTATGTCAGTTAAGGCTCTAATCGCTATATCAACGATAGTCTTTAAAATATAAAGAAGCCATAAGCATACAAATGAACATTTATATGCTTATCTAATAAATGTCAATCAACATTTTGAAATTTCTCTATTCATCTCTGTTATTAGAATTTTGATTGATACCGTATAGGGGTTATAGAAGAGAAACGATCGAAAAGGTTCGAATCTCTCATTTCTATCTTTGTAGGGTTAATTGAGCTGTCTAAAGCGTTTTTTACCTTGATACCTGCCTTTGATAACTTTCAACGACATAAGCTATTTATTCAATAGATATTTTGACAACACGTTAATATAGCAGTTGCCAAAAATATGTGCCGACTGAATGAATAACGGTCACGATCTACCGTAAGCCGCCGGATGATTTCGTTGAGGTCGGGAAGCTGTCTGAGCAAATTAGAGCGCGTTAAAGAGAACATCTTCGAAGTATTTCAAATTAAAAAGTAAAATCAAACTACTGAACGATATTCTAAAAAGCCATGGCCATGTTTTCTTTTACGCGCTTTTGTTTGCGAGTTCTTGCAGATCTCAACGAAATTATCCGGCGGATGAAACGGAAGGTTATTCTGAGAATAGCTATATAAGAAAACAACTGTTTTCAATAAAATCGATTCCGTAATATTCTCAATCGATAATATCCAATTCCAAATCAGAATTCAGAAATGGATATTCAAACCATTATTAATTCCAAAACAAAAAAACGGGGAGGCTTTATAAAACTGTTGATAGCCTCCCCGTTTCTTACTAAAGGGCTCTATAAAAGGGCTACTTTTTTTTAGCTGCTTTCTTTTTGGTTGCTGGTTTCTTAGCTGCTGTTTTTTTAGTTGCTGTTTTTTTAGTTGCTGCCTTTTTGGTTGCTGTTTTTTTGGTTGCTGCCTTTTTCGCTGCTGGTTTCTTAGCAGTAGTTTTTTTGGCTGCTGTCTTTTTTGCTGTGGTTTTTTTCTTCGCAGTTGCCATGGAACAACCCTCCATTGATGGTTAAAAAATGTGGAACATCACATAGCCCTTCAGTTTGAAAAATATATTGGAGTAAAACAATACATATTGTACTAAATTTTTGATAAGCTACAATATACAGTATGTCAAGTATATAATTAAGTATTTCACTTTTTTTTAAAAAAATACGGATAAATAGTATTTTAACAGAGTAAAACTAAAAAAGTTGCCACGTTAAATAAGTAGAAAAAACATTCCTAAAGAAGATCTAGTCAACGAGGTTGCCAAGATCATAAAAACCAAACAGGAAAACCAAGTGTTTGTCTAACACCTTATTGCCAAACCTTTTTTATATATCCTCTCCAAACATCCTCTCGCCTTCTCACTGATGTAACGTATGATAGTGACCGGTGACCATCCTTTTCAGCCCCCAAATCTTTGGCTCTTGGTATCTTAAGTGAAGCCTCCCCGCCCTAAAGGGCGGAACTTCCCCGTAAGGATTTTAGTTTATTTAATATAGCTCCCCTATACCCTGTCCCGAAAGACAGGGTATAGGGGAGCATATTGGTCAATGGTTTAAAAATATGTAAGTCATTTCATAATTTTTTATGTGCTTTACACCATAATTTATATTTTTTGTCATGAAATATTACAGAGACTCTTAGCATAAAATCAATATAACCATCTGATATTTATATTTAATTGTCATAACTTATCGTTCTTGCACGTATTTTGCAAACCCCAAGGGAATATTATCGATTTGTATAAAGGAGAAGATCGATGTCCAATTGGATTCTTTTTTCAATTAGCTCAGCCTTGATCGTAACCAGTTATTGGATGAGTTTTTTTTAGAGGGACAAAACCATGATAATGGGAATAATCTTGGGTATTACAATTTCTTATGTTGTTGTGGTCATCTACCTGCATCAAATGTCAAAATAGCCGCTCTTCATTGCTCCAACAGACCCCTTGACATAATACAATGTGGCATTATTATTGCGGGCGGGTTAGGTAAGTACGCTTATTGTACTGCCAATTTTGCCTCCCCCTAAGGCTCCTGGTTTTCAGCGCCAGGGGCCTTTTGATTTTATGGGTCCTGCAGGGATGATCGAATAGGAACCATAGATGTGAACAAAATATGAAATCTGTGCTATATGGGGAATTAATACTTGAATCTTGCATTAAAATGAATGAAATCTTTTGTAATACTTCATTGAAGCGCGCTTAAACGACAACAAATTCGATCGAAAACATT
>JAFDCA010000145.1 GCA_019313025.1 Deltaproteobacteria bacterium | reverse complement strand
TGTGATCCGCTCGCCAGAACCCTGGAAGGCGTTTGGTGACACGGCCGATCTCTCGTTCGTTAATTCCAAAAACCTTTGCAACCTCTCGTATGGCCATGCGAGGTCGAAAAGTGACATGATTGCAGACCAGTGCCGCATGACCTTTATATTTTTCCAATACGGACCGCAGAATTTCGTCCCTTTCATCCCAGGCAAAATCGACATCGATATCCGGTGGATCCGAACGCCCGGGGTTTAGAAACCTCTCGAAATAAAGGTTGTGCTTGATTGGACAAACATTGGTGATCCCCAGGCTGTAGGCTACCAGTGATGCCGCACCACTTCCCCGACCGCAAATACGTGGGCTGCGGGATACGATATCCCGAACCACAAGAAAATATGACGAAAATCCCATCTCCTTAATAATACGAAGTTCATGCTCCAGACGATTCACAACATTTTCAGACAGATCATCTCCATAGCGTTTTCCTGCCCCTTTATAAGCGGCCTCCCGAAGCGCTTGATCAGGCCCGTTTGATTGTATATCGTTCCATGGCGGCAGAACAAGCCCATGGTAAGGACCGGTAAAAGTCAGTTGCTCTGCAATGGCTTCAGTATTTCGAAATACATCCGGCCAGACGGCAAAACGTCTGGTATACTCGGATGCCGTTGCCATCCACGCATCGGGCTACGTCGTATCTTCCGTCGTTAATCGGGAAAGATGCGTGTTCAAATCGATGGCCCGAAGTATCTGGTGTATCTTAAAACCGTCCGGATTTGTAAAAAAACTCCCAGGCGCAAACAACATCGGAATTCCAAGATATCGAGACGTCTTCCGTAATCGAAAGGCAATGCCATCCGGCTTGCCTGAAACTGCCGCCGCAATGGTTAATCCGGCTTCATGCCACTGTGTCAAAAGTTCTGGATGTTGTGTGACAATCATCAGTCCTCTGGCATGGGTGAGGATGACGGATTTTAGGTCAAACGCCGCGTCGGTATGAAGACGTGTAATGATACGGCAAAGATTGCGGTAGCCCTGATCGTTTTTCACAAGACAAACGGCTCGGTACCCGGTTGAGGACTTGCCCGCCGGGTTTTTGACGGAATCCGTCAGTTCCGCACCGACAATCGGAGTTATATTCTCGCGCTTACAGCTTTTTAAAAAGGGCCACAGGCCGTATAAGTTGTTGGTATCTGTGATCGCAAGACGGCGATAGCCCCGTTTTTTTGCAGCAGCACAGATTTTCTCCGGAGAACATGTGCCCCACATCAATGAATAATATGAATGAACGGAAAGAGAAATCATATTAAATATTTAAAATGAAAATTTAAACAAGCCCTTGTCAATTCTTCCCTAATTAGTCCAGGGATCGGGTGTTAATTTGTTTGTCAAATCGCTCCATGGATAATGCTTTTTTTCAAACCGTGTAAACTCGTGGTAAAAGGATCGTAAAGAAAGAACAGAAATCGATCTATAAATAATTGACTCAACTTAAAACAAACATTATCGTTCTGTTGAAAAGTTGTGGTATCCGTCTGTTCTTTCCAACGATCCCTAAACCACTCAAACAGTACACGCTTTTTAAAAAAGACCATTTATGGATGGACACTAGTTAAGGGTTCTTCCCACACGAACGGCATTGAATCCGTAGCGACGGCGGATGGAATCAAGGGCAAAAATCAGATTGTCGCTTTTCCTTTTCTCTTTTTCGTCCTCACTAAAAAGTGCCATTTGTGCCGGGGGATAGGTCAGACGACGGCACATCAAACCCAGATGACGGATACGCACACGGCGTTTCCAAGCCACTTCAAGTGCTGTCCTCGCCACAGCAAATAAACGAAAATCGTTGGTCGTCGCCGGATCAGCGGTGGCCTGTCGGATCATTCGCCTCCCATCTGAATAGTCGAGGACAATTCTGATCCGTTTTGCCGCCAGTCCTCGTTTGCGCAAATCAATACCGGCCTTTTCGACAAGTCGATACAATGCACCTTCCACGGATGTCACCGTGTTGGTATCATTTCCAAACGTATGATCGACACTGACCATGGGATGTTCCTGTCCCACTGGTAAAACCGGTGACGGGTCGATACCACGCACGGCATTGTACAGACTGTGACTGCGATTTCCAAACATCACATAGAGTTGTCCCATGGACAAATTGGCCACATGGCCGATGCGGGTCAGATTAAATTCCCGGAAATATTCCAGGTCTTCCCTTTCAATGCCGGGAACAAAGTGAATCGGTAAGGGTTCCATAAAACACGCTTCCTCACCTGCCCCGACAATATATTCACCCACTGGTTTGACCATGCGTGTCGCCACTTTGGCCACCAGTTTGTTGGGGGCAACCGACCAGATCGGATCTAAGCCCATATTGGCGCGCATCGCCTTCCGGATGCGCCATGCGATGTCAGGCGGCGGACCGAAAAGTCTCCCTGTTCGGGTGACATCTACGAACAAATGTCCATCGTAGTCACTTTTTTCGATCAACGGCGAATAGGGTAATGCATATTTTAAAACCTGAACCATTGCGCGTTCGTAACGGAAAGGGTGAAGCGGGAGTACAACGGCATCCCGACAATAGCGAAGTGCCTGCCGCAGAGCCATTCCTTTACGGACACCATTTTGATAAGCCTCTTCACTCATGTCATACACGGCAGCCCTTACTGCAGCATCATGGGCGATGATTACCGGGCGTTCCTTCAGACGTCGATCCACAAGTCGCTCCACGGCCACGGCAAAATCAGCTACATTGATATGAATAATGGATCGTTCCCGCATAAACATTATAACTCTTTGAGGTAAATGGAAAATTGAAAGAATTCTTTGTATTTTAAGTCAAAAATATCAATCACGAAAACACGAAAGCGCGAAAGCACGAAATAATAAATATTCTTTTTCGTATTTTTAAAATTTCGTGCTTTCGTGAAAAAATTTCTTTTGTTTTTCCGATAAATTCTGCCGAAGATCTTTGGCGGACCAGACGGCACGGGCGGACAAGCACGCTTCACCCGACAATCTTCAATCGAAAATCATCAATCGTTTATGCCTGAAACGATAGCGTTTTTTAAAAGCTATTCAGACGACTGACAATCCCCTCTCCTTTAACAACATGGCCATTCTTTGGGCATTCGCTGGCGCCTGAGCACGAACATGATTGTTAAAAAAAATGACACCTCTGCGCGCCCGACGGCTCATGGGTTCAATCTTGTTTTCAATCCACGCATGAAGTTCATCGTCAGAATAGTTGTAATCAAACTGAAGCTGCATTTTCCCTGAACGCCAACCTTTGGCGTTTCGGCCATGAAAACGCACATAAAACAGATTTGGGTTGGTAACCACGTCCAAAACCGGAAACAGGTTTGGCAAATCCGGTGCATCGACACCTACCAGTGTCACCTGACGGTTTTCCAATTCAGAAAACACACGATCGCTGACCCAGGAACGATGTCGGAATTCGATTGCCAGAGGCA
>JAFDCA010000144.1 GCA_019313025.1 Deltaproteobacteria bacterium | reverse complement strand
GCATCAAGGCCCGGCACCTCTGCTTCACAATCTAAGTCTATACTGGTGATTTTCGGGCCGTCATCTTCTCCCAAATGAACTGAAGCCGTTGTCTGTACGCTTTTAGGTTTATAATTATCCGCACTCATGATGGCGGCAAGGTACATTGAAAAACACCCGGAATGGGCAGCCCCAACAAGCTCTTCAGGATTTGTGCCCTTGCCCTTTTCAAAACGAGATGCATATGTAAAAGGGCCTTCAACTTCACCATATTTCATTACGCCATTGCCTTCTTTCAGCGTGCCATTCCATCTGGCAGTTGCTTTACGTGTCGCCATAGTTTCCTCCTTTTCATGTAAGGGGTTAAGTTGTTAATATTGGCAGTCTATATAAACTTATAAACTTTTTGCATTTTATTTCACAATCCTCAAACGGTGAGTCTTACGTACTCGATTCCATAGCGCATGCATAATATTTTCATATTCCTCATCCTCAGGGTCAACCTTACTTCGTATGTATAGATCAAAAACACCTTGAAGAGCATCGACATCTTCCTTATTCATTCTTGCAAGGGAAACCCTTTCTTCCAGAGGCATTTGCGAGAGGATCTCATCAACGACCTGGTAAGTTATGTGCTCGGCTCAGGCCGACACCTTGTGAATCAGTCAGGCTCAATGCCTGGCGTACCTTAGAACCAAGCGCAGCTTGTCGAAAATTCGCGTTATACCAATCCTTTATACTTTAGCTTTGTAGTGATTTCTTCCAATGTTTCTTCCACATCAGTAAATGAACTGTGAGGAGGCTGCCAATGATATAGTCTTGAACCAGACTGCTCACCTTTTACGATTGTGGTTACCAAATCAAGATTGACCACAAGCTCTTCTTTCTTAAATCCTGTCAGTTTGATAAACATTAATCCTCCTGATGAATTTTGAATTATTAAATATATCAGAAACATATAAGATTAAAGGATTAATGTCAATAAATACAAAATGTTTGAATCTATCTCAATAATTTAAGTTAAAAAATCATGGATGGTCTCATGTAGCACATAAACTTGTGCACCCATGCTTAGTGATGTTGGTATGATAATCCTCACCGTCAAGAATTGACGATTCAGATAAATATAGCTAAACACGAAAGAAGGTGAATAATTGCAGAACGTAAAATGGGAAATTGAAGGCGATAAACTAATTATAGAGGTAAATTTGACAAAGGAATTCGGGCCCTCAAAATCTGGCAAAACAATAACAATCGCCAGTACACGTGGCAACCAGAGGATTGAGGGTACCAATGCTGTTATCGGTTTGAATGTTTACAAATATCCAGAGGGTGAATAAGCAATAAAAAAGGCAAGGCTTTCTGTGCCCTGCCAATATTAGCCCGGCAGCCCCATATTCGGCCTACCAAGCATCTCATACTATTAGCTTCTCTCAATGCCGTTATTATTCCCAGTGCACATTCAATTTTCATTCCTTTTTGCATCATTATGCTGGTGACCGGAATAAGATGCACGTGCACTAAGAGAAGCTTTATACAAAGTTAAATAATTAGATGGTTCCTGTCAATAAAAAATGACCGCCTAAAAAGATCAAAAAAGATGACTTTGTAATTCTGAACAATAGAATTAATCGATAACTAAAAAGGCGACCCTTTCGGATCGCCCCATGCAAGGTTATGAAGATAGGTTAACCGTCCTACAAAGCCCTTGCTAAGTTATTAGCTTCCCTCAATGCCGTTATTAGCTCGATGCTCATCAAATTATAAAATATATAAACCTGATCGAGAACTAAGATGCACGCACACCAGAGAAGCCATAAATTACCACCTCAGACTTCCTTTTATAGTGTAACCTTTGGAGGCTTATTTCCATCACGTGGTTCTTTTTTTAGGTGTTGAAGTTGTGTGGTAATTACTTGCGTATATTTTTATTTAAACTCCAGTCTTGATTCCTAACTTCTCTTAAAGCAGAAACCATGCCAAATTCTATATCAAACATATTTGATTTAATTATAAGCAGTTATCTTGTGAAACGATGTAATCAATGTCACGATTTATGAATAATATTCACCAACTTTTGTGAAATTCATTTCATAATTCTGTAAAGCTTTATGTATGGTGGACTGATGATCATCAGGGGCAAGCTGGTCGAGGGGAGATCAGGTATTAGAGTCCTTTAAAGTGGACATGTTTATCAATAAATGAAACTGAAATGGGTCATGCTTATCAGAAAATGAGCACTAAATAATTTTGATGCATGTTCAGTTATGCCTAAAAGTATTAAAAGGTTCTGTGTGGAGTATTTTTTGAATGCAGTTTGTGCTATCCGGGGGCCATGGGTGGAGGTATACCCGTTACCCCCACCCGTACCTTCAGCAAATTCTTTCCATAAAGTTCCCTTAGCAACAGGAATAAAGTGGGGCTAGTGTGGGGCAAACCCTAAAAAATGAAAAAAGGTTTAAAAGAAAATATCTTTAAACCCCTGTTTTTACTGGTGCGCCCGGCAGGATTCGAACCTGCGGCCTACGGATTCGTAGTCCGGCGCTCTATCCGGGCTGAGCTACGGGCGCTGACGAATTTCATTGAAATGTCTTTACCTATTAAGATATATAGGCTAAGTTGTCAATAACAGATTCATCCTAAAACCTGCACAAATTGTTCTCTAAAAACATTTCAGAAATAACGAAATTCCAATACCAGAAAGATCCTATGGATCGCATCGTATATTCTTTTTGGTACTTTATTATTATATTTTATATCGGGCTGTTAATTCATTATATCTCAATATAATTTTTTAGTGGGAATCATGAAAGAAGATGACATAAATTTCATGGAACTGGCCATAAGTGAGGCTAAAAAAGCTGGACAAAAGGCCGAAGTTCCGGTAGGTGCAGTACTTGTTGCCGAATCGGGGGACATCCTCTCCTTGTCGCATAATCAGACCATAACGCTTTCCGACCCAACAGCACACGCTGAAATATTGGTATTACGTAAAGCAGCACAAAAGGTTCTGAATTACAGATTGTTAGGTACAACACTGTATGTTACCATCGAGCCGTGTATTATGTGTATGGGGGCAATTGTGCATGCTAGGGTGGCCAGAGTTGTTTTCGGTGCATATGATTTTAAATGGGGAGCTGCGGGTTCTTTGTATAACTTCGCAGATGACGTTCGATTAAATCACCGACCCCAAATCATACATGGTGTATGTCAGGATATTTGCCGGACACTTATCCAAGAGTTCTTTATTTCAAAACGGATTTAATCTGCAAAAATTGTTTTTGAAAAGCTTAAAGTATATATTGATTTTAGTATGAACAATTCATTTAAGATAAAAAGGAGCGGGTCGTGTCGAATATCGTAATTGTTGGAACCCAATGGGGTGACGAAGGCAAAGGCAAAATTGTTGATCTTCTGGCGGAATTTGCAGATATTGTGGTTCGATTTCAGGGTGGAAACAATGCCGGTCATACCATGGTTGTTGACGGTGAACAATTTATCAGCCATCTGGTGCCTTCCGGTATTTTACAGGGAAAAACGTGTCTTTTGGGAAATGGGATGGTCGTCGATCCCAGCGTCCTGATCGAGGAACTCGACAATTTGAGTAACAAAGGAATCGATGTAGGGCCGGACAGTCTTAAAATCAGTGAAAAAGCCCATATCATTATGCCGTATCACAAACACATCGACCTGGCACGGGAAAACATGAAGGGCGATCAAAAGATAGGCACCACAGGACGCGGGATCGGTCCCTGTTATGAAGATAAAGCCACTCGCAGAGGGGTTCGTTTTATTGATCTTTTAGACCCTCAAGAGTTTGATGAAAAAGTCAAAACAATATTAGAAGAGAAGAATTTCTACCTTGAACATTTCTTTTCTGCTGAGACTTTAGATTCGGACAGCATCATTGACCAATATAAAGGGTATGCTGATCGTCTTTCACCCCATGTTGTCAATATCTCCATTGTTATGAACCAGGCCATAAAAGAAAACAAACAGATCCTCTTTGAAGGTGCCCAGGGTACTCATCTTGATATTGATCATGGTACCTACCCTTTTGTGACTTCATCAAATACGGTTTCAGGAAATGCCTGCTGCGGCTCAGGCATCGGTCCAAAAGAAATCACCGGTGTTGTCGGGATTGTCAAGGCTTATACCACCCGTGTTGGGAGCGGTCCCTTTCCTACAGAGCTTTTTGATGAAATCGGTGACAAAATTCAAAGCAAGGGAGCAGAATTCGGCGCCACAACCGGACGAAGGCGCCGGTGTGGATGGCTTGACACGGTTTTATTGCGAAATGCGGTACGCCTGAATGGACTGACTGGTCTTGTAATCACCAAACTGGATGTGCTGGACGGTTTAGAAGATCTCAAAGTCTGCACCGGCTACGAATATCACGGAGAAACTATCCGGGATTTTCCAGCAAGTCTCAAGGTTTTAGGATCTTGCAAACCTGTTTACGAAGTTTTGCCGGGATGGCCGGAGGACATATCGGATATTCGAAAGTTAGAGGATCTTCCCCAAAATGCAAGACATTATCTCAATCGAATTCAAGAACTGACTGAAACACCCATCGATATTGTATCCGTAGGTCCTGGAAGGGAGGAGACGATCATTATCAATAATCCTTTTGCTTGAGACCTTTGAAAAACGCTCTCTTTTGTCCAATATTTTGGGATTTGTAAATTTTTTAAAGTGCGATAATTGAGTTGAGTTTCAATAGCAGAAATTAGTAATTTTTCGCAAGGTCAAGGAAATCAAGGAATGAGGCGGAGTCGTACAAGTGGTGCGTCGCACAACTAATTCCGCAGATTGACATAGACATTGCGTAAAAGAACCATTTCTGTATGGAAACTGTTTGACATTTTACTATTGAGGGCATAAAAGAAACAATAAGTCGGGACGTGGCTCAGTCTGGTAGAGCACAGCGTTCGGGACGCTGGGGTCGCGCGTTCAAATCGCGCCGTCCCGACCAATTAAATCCCTCTATTCTGAGAACAACGAACTCAAACCTGGTCTTAAATTAAGACCGGGTTTTATTTATTCTTCAAGCAATCATTTTTTCCAACCTTTCAGAATTAAGTGGTTGTCTCGCTTTCTGTGCCTATCCAATCCAAATGCTTTTTAATCAGAATGAAATTTTATATACCATCTGCATATTTTTCCAATTTATACGACAGCGAATAAGTTTTATAGCAGTTGCCAAAAATATGTTCCGATTGAATGAATAACGGTCACGATTTACCCTAAGCCGCCGGATGATTTCGTTGAGGTCGGGAAGCTGTCTGAG
>JAFDCA010000143.1 GCA_019313025.1 Deltaproteobacteria bacterium | reverse complement strand
CCAGATCGACGCTTAACTTCAGCGAGAAAACCTGAATCCATCTGGTTTAAATCTAAAATTTCCGTGGTTTTGATTTCAGTTCTACGATTCATTTATCTCCCTTTGGCTGTTTAAAGACGATACGTTATGAAAAGACTGCGAAAATAATACAATGTGGTAGCTTATGTCAAGGGTAAAACCAAACTAAGATCAATTATTTCATTTAGTGATGCCTGTCATACATAAATTTTACCTTCAATATATTATTAGGAACGCTCTACAAAGATTTGCTTTTCAAGATTTTCATTATGCTGATGGTGAATACGAACAATCCCAAGTCCCTTTGTTTTTCCTATAAAATTTTTATTTCATTATGTGAAAATATGTTTTTTTTATTTGACAAAAATACCACATTGTGGCTTATTAATTATCCATGTCATCATTCCATTCAAATGTTCTAACTATAGGGGTTTCCCATGGACAGCAAAGAATTCATCCACTATCGCAAAAAATTGAACAAGACGCAAAAGCAAATGGCCCAACTGCTCGGAACCTCTCTTAAGGCAATACACAGCTATGAACAGGGATGGCGATCTATTCCACCGTCTGCGGAGCGGCAGATGTTATTCTTAGTCTCCAGGATAGCAGAAAACAGGAAACGGCAAAAACCGTGTTGGGCTATAAAAAAATGTTCTCCAGAACAAAAAGCACAGTGTCCGGCTTGGGAGTTTAAGGCTGGAAAACTTTGCTGGTTTATAAACGGAACGATTTGCGAAGGTGCTGTTCAGATAAACTGGAAAGAAAAGATGAAGATCTGCCGGTCTTGCGAAGTTTTTTTAACTTACTTTAATGTCAAACGCGGATCTTTTTTGCCCGCATAGAGAGTGAAGTTTAGCAGCATGGATGGCCCATGGTTCTAGCATGTTAAAATCAGGAGATAGAGAACGATCTATCCGTTTGTATTTTGTTAGAATATTCTTAAAGATTTAGTAACAATCCTACCTTTTTCATTAATAAATTTACAAAAAACTATCTATTTAAAAACTCTACGGACCTGAAGGTTTGCTGATGTATCATAAGGATGGCTTGTAGTGTTAACTATGAGTGTAACACGGTGATTTTTTTTGTTGGATTACTGAATATTTGGGTATTTTACTCTTCAATATTGTGCTCTGATATTTTGAACAGGTAATATTATACCCAACATCAAAAGCTCGATGGAAACAATCAAGGAAATAAGCATTCTTGTGAGCGCAGCGATCATCACGGCGCTTGCGGTCAATTATTTCTCACCGGCCGGTATTGCCCTGGTCGGCCAGTGGGATACCTCAGAGGGCGTGATTACGGCAAATGAAAAAAACGATATTGCCCTCAACGACCTTGAAATCGGCGACGTAGCCTTGGCCAAGAAGTTGTATGACAGCCAAAACTTCGTTTTTGTCGATGCCCGGCCCCGGGATGATTATGATGAAGGACACATCAAGGGAGCGGTTTCTTTGCCGGTGGGGCAGTTTGATGAAAAAATCGAAGCGTTTTTGGAACAATATTCACCTGAAAAAGCCATTGTAACCTATTGTTCAGGCAGAACCTGCGAAGACAGTCACAAGCTGGCACAACTTCTTATGGAGTTAGGGTATATGGAGATAAATGTTTTTATCGACGGCTTTCCGGGATGGGAAGCGGAAGGGTATCCAATTGAATAAACCCATTAGAACTTTCTTTGGTAACCACTGGATCGAGTTGGCGGCACGCTGGATTCTTGGTGTAACCTTTGTATATGCCAGTTATAACAAGATTCTGGCGCCGGCTGTTTTTGCAAAAATTATTTACGGATATGACCTTTTCCCGGCCGTGTTCATAAACCTGATTTCCATCATCGTGCCTTCCCTCGAGCTTTTCACGGGGCTCGCCCTCATCATCGGACTTTATCCACGGTCTGCCTCACTGATAGTCAATGGCATGCTGTTGACTTTTATAACCGCACTTTCCATAAATCTCATCCGCGGTCATGAATTTAACTGCGGTTGCTTTTCGATAAACTCAAATGGTCAAGGGATCTTTGCCGGACCCTTGATTTTCAGAGACTTTGTATTACTTGCTTTGGGTCTTTATATTTTCTTTTACCGGAACGCGCAAAAGCTTTGCATACAGAATTTCCGGTTGTCACCATAACGGCAGTCCACATTATTGAGATTCCATTGAATAATATTCTGTGTTTATTAAATATACTTACCAACTATCTAACCATACCGATGTTTTGATTCGGTCCCAGCAACACAGACACCCAATATATAAACTCGTCAGGTTCGGCCTTGGACATACTCGAAAAACCGTACGCTCTAATCCAAATCGACAAGGAGGAATATGAAAGGAAAAAGGGACGTTAACGTATACCAATTATCAATTGTTGATTATATTATTATGAAATGAAGACAATATTTATTTCTTGACATGTGCGTGTGTGTGCATTATTGTACGAGTATGGAAGCGACGCTAACCCAAAAACAAATAAAAATCGCAGAAGAACTGGTTGAAGTTCTGGATTCAAAATTTTTTAAAACCCTGAGCGAACCAGTTCGAGTTCAGATATTAAAGTTCCTTATGCTAAACGGCCGAGCCGATATCGGAAGCATAGCGAAAAATATGCCCCAGGACCGGTCGGTTATCTCCAGACATCTGAACCTTATGCAACAGGCCGGTATCCTGATAGGCGAAAAAGAGAATCGACATGTGTTCTATAGCGTCAATGGTCAGCCATTTCTGGAAAAACTGGTAGATATAACAGAGAAGATAAACAAATGTATGAAGGAGTGCTGTCCTGACTGCTGCAAGTAGTAACAGGCATTTTTTTAACCTAAAATATGCATATAAGTGCATAAATACATTAGCTAATTATTACAAAGGAGATCAAAATGAAAACAAGAGACAAAGAAGAGATTAGGAAGGCAGTTCGAAATAATTGCGGAAAAATTGCAAGGCTCGGAAAGAACCTATCAGACTTAAACCCTGCATCATCATGCTGTGGTGAACAGAGAATATCAGATACGAAAATATCGCCCGCCTCTTGTTGCGGAGCACCGCAGTTCACACCTGAACAGATGTCCAAAGCCATGGGGTATTCGAAAGATGATCTCGAGAGCACACCCGAGGGGGCCAATCTGGGCCTCGGTTGCGGTAACCCCGTGGCATTGGCATCTCTCAAACCTGGGGAGACAGTGGTGGATCTGGGCAGTGGTGGAGGGTTTGATTGTTTTCTGGCTGCTAATGAAGTCGGAAAGGACGGCAAAGTGATTGGTATTGATATGACGCCTGACATGATCAGCAAAGCCAGAAAGAGCGCCCAAGATGCAGGCATTGATAATGTGGAGTTTAGATTAGGCGAGATCGAGCACCTGCCCGTTGCTGATAATAGTGCGGATATTATCATGTCCAATTGTGTGATCAATCTTTCCCCTGACAAAAAGAGTGTTTATAAAGATGTATTTAGAGCACTTAAGCCTGGCGGTAGATTGGCGATTTCAGATATTCTGGCGACTCGGGAGTTGCCTGATGAGGTAAAAAATGATCTGGCTCTGTATTCTGCATGTGTTGGCGGAGCTGCAACTGTAGAGTCTACCGTTATCATGCTGGAGCAAACAGGATTTAGAGATATAATAATTGATGTAAAGGAAGAGAGTAAAAAAATCATTAATGAATGGATGCCGGGAAGTAATTTTGGAGATTATATTGTATCAGCTTATATTAAAACAAAAAAGCCTGAATAATCGATCGTTTTAAATATTAGAGGAGAAATTAACATATGGATTCAAAAATAATACTCGAATCATTTTTAAACGCTATAGACATCGGTGCTGTTTTCGAATCGATAAAAAATTACCGGAAACGCAGTTGGCAAGTGGGTCTTGGAGAAATCATAAAATATATGATAATAGGAAAAGGATACACTAATCTTACGCCGCCTCAAACAAGTCGATTGTTATTAGAAAACGAGGATAATGTTCACATTGTTGATCTTCGGGAAACCGAGAATTATGAGAAAAATCATATCAACGGATCGATATCCAGACCGATTGATGAATTTTTGAAAGAAATATTTGAAAGCACCCATTCTTCCAATAAAACAGACCTAAAGATTGTTCTGGTGTGTGACACAGGACAATTAAGCAAAGTGGCATCAGCCATTATGACAGAAGAAGGCTTTACACAGGTTTATAGCATCAAAGGCGGCATGAGGCGCTGGAACCGTTGGATGAAACTTTCCAAAAAGAGGTTAGTTACAAAAATCGCATCGTGTTGCACTCAGATCCCTTAATGAGTACCCGTTATCGACTTATTTTTGTTTTTATGTCAGGGTATCAAAACATTTTGGGGGAAGGAATAGGAAGTACATATGGAAGCCCTTCTTTTAGAGCGCATGAGTAAAGATCTATTGCAGAAACGAGATAGCCTCACCGAGTGGCTTCACGCCACGCCCTTGGGTAAGAAAAAAGTCTTGTTAGGCCCCTCAACTGAAAAATCAGTGCATGCCCGCTTAGATGTGATTGATGACGCCATATCGAAAGCAGATTCAAGAACTTTAGGCAAGTGTGAGGTTTGTCATGAAGACGTTGAACCAGAACTCCTAGAAGTCGATTATACCGCTTGTGTGTGCATTGAGCATCTCTCTAATGAAGAACGTCGTCATTTGGAGAGTGAGCTAGAATTGGCTCAGGATGTGCAGAAAATGCTATTACCGCAAGAAGTACCAAATATACCCGGGCTTGAGATTGCAGCGTATAGTCGACCGGCTCAAATCGTGGGGGGAGATTACTTTGATTTCATTGATTTTAGCAACGGGCTTCATGGTCTGGCCATAGCAGATGTTGCGGGTCATGGGGTATCGGCAAGCCTTCATATGGCCAGTATACAGGCTTTGCTGCAGACTTTAGTGCCGATTAACAAATCGCCCGCCGATGTAATACGCCAAATACACAAGCTGTTCATCCACAATATTCGCTTTGAAACGTTTGTAACGTTTTTCATTGGAGCCTTCGACTCATCAACCAAGACACTCACATTTTGCAATGCGGGCCACCAACCACCACTGGTTTTGCGCAACAGCAAGAGCAAAAAAGAATCCTTAGAGATGTTACAGCCAACAGGGGCTGCGATCGGTTTGGTTGAAGAATCTGAGTTCGCAGAGAAAACAATTGAACTACAAAAAGAAGATCTTCTTGTGTTGTATACAGATGGAATCACCGAAGCTGTGAACCTTCAAAATCAGGAATTTGGTCGGGAACGTTTGGAAACATTGATTGAACAAGTAGAACGTCTGCCAGTGAAGGAACTGATCCAAAAAATCAGGCTGAGCTTGGAGGAATTTAGTGAGGGCAAACCGTTAGCCGATGATACCACGATTGTAATCTGTAAAATCAGATAGTAAATTTAAAGGCTTAACTCCAAACCACCTGTCTGAGTCAGGAAATGAAAAATGAATACAAAAGACTTAGGAAATTCAAAGATTCTGAATTTGCTTTTCAAACCAGCTGGAATAATGATGGGAAGCGGGGCTCGTCGCTGGCTCATGAACCCTATGAAAACCCTGAAAGGTGCTGGCATTCTGCCTGGGCAGACCGTTTTAGAGGTGGGGTGCGGAACGGGTTTTTTCACGATACCCGCAGCAAAGCTGATTGGTGATGAAGGTTGCCTGGTGGCGATGGATCTGTCATCCGGATATATTGAACAAGTATCAAGAAAAGTGCGTAATGCGGATTTGAAGAACGTCCGAGTAGTAAAACGAGATGCTCTGGATACAGGATTGGATAGCGCGAGTATAGACAAGGCCCTGCTGTTTGGTGTAATCCCTTTCCCTTTCTTACCCTTGAATCGGCTTTTACCAGAAATGCATCGTGTCCTGCAACCGGATGGCACCCTGGCAGTGTGGTTGTTTCCCCCTATGGTGCATTTCTGGGTGCCAAAGTCAATCCCTCAATCCGGGTTATTCTCATATGTAAGCAAGCAAAATGGGGTGTTCAATTACCGGCGCTGTTAAGTTGTACTAGGAATAGAGGTTCCCCAATCAATCCATAAAAAATCACTTGCATTCAACGGTTTTATAACTGGGCTTGACCCTGTTTCAATTTTTCAGATTTGTAAATGTAGTCTGCAATATACCAGAGGTATCAATTAATTGTGTTAAGGCACGTAATCCAAAATTGACCCGTTTTATGGATTGGCCAAGGGAAACCCACAATAGCCATGAGTTTTAAGTTTGTTCAACAAATCTTAACATTTTGATCCCATCGCCGGTCCGAACCAATAGATGGAGATAGTTGGGAATCAGCGCCCAAGCGACGCCGATGCGCCGCCCCTGGAGACCGCGGCCTCGAGCCTTCAGAGGATATCTTCGCAATCCCCCTCTCCCAAGAAGATCGCGCGCCGTTCGATCCCGCGAGCAATCACGTGGTGGAGTGTGCCGGGAGCATCGAATGTCGCTTGTCTATGCATCCGGCAAGCCTACCACCAGAGGCCAAGCGCGACAATTGCGCTTTTTCACTTACGTCCCTTCGGTCTTCCTGGATATGGACTTCGCGATCATGAGCCCGCTTGTCCGCCCCCGACTGCCTCTTATCCGGTTCCTGTTCATCAGGTCAAGGGT
>JAFDCA010000142.1 GCA_019313025.1 Deltaproteobacteria bacterium | reverse complement strand
TAAACTGGCCCGTATCTGTTATTTCATTATTAAAGATCAAGTTCCTTTTCGTAAAGAACTGTTCGTTCATTAAACCGGGGACTGCAACGGTGATCCTGCAGTACTGGTGGCTCAAAACCCTGTAGCTTGGTTGGCACGCCGTTGCACTCCCTTAAAGGAAAATCCAGGCGGATGTTCTTTTTATGATCTGCCCTTGTCATGAGCCCCCTATGGTTGGCCTTCTTGGAGCCCTTTATTTTGTCACAACCCATTGGACATGACAAGGTACCGATGTTTTTCTGGGGTCCGCTTTCCGGACCAGGGGTCTTTAGAGAAATACGAAAGGTTGCTTCGCTACGCAACCATCAATTTTATTTTTCTTAAATGACCTTGATCCTGATGGGTGCCTGGTAGCAGATCAGTTAAGGGCTTGAACCAAAATACTTGAAAGCACGGGAGCAGATAACAAAAAGGGGCTTCTTCGGAACTGGATGCTGACCCTGCGAAAAAAGATATCATTTTTTGCGATGGAGAGGTGTTTTCTCTTGACAGGAGCCTTTTAATGGGTGCCAAGACCGCAAGACCAAACACCTCAATTAAAAGTGCATATATCCGGTACCTTTCTGAGAGAGAGATGTTGGGGAGGCGAGCGAGCCTTTTAGGTGAGCTCGCGGAGCCTCCCCAACTCTAACTCTCGATAATATAAAAATTAAAAATCAGGCACTATAGATGAAAAAAAAGGTGAAGCTCCCCTGTTTAATGAGCCATCCGGCGTTCACCGGTGGCATAATGTATGGGCAGTCTGCAATGAAGCAGCTGCAAAACATGAAAGGAGCTCCACCATGAAAAAAAGAACCATTTATCAGAACCGAAGTCAAGAACTACTTTCTTTGTTTGAGCAGGCCGGAAACAGTTCCAAAGTGATGTGTATACCGATGGATTTTTCCAAAAAGGACCATGTGGTCATGTTCTGCAACGGATATGGTGATATTTTACGAAAACCGTTTTCCGTGAAGAACTCGCAAATGGGTGTCGCGTATCTGACCGATCAGGTTATGCGTTTGTGTCGCCATCGTCGAATCAAAAAAGAACATGTATTTTTCGGTGGCGAAGACGCCCAATCTTATGCAGAGAATTTCGTCAATACATTACGTTCCGAAGGCTTTTTGGTAGCCAATGTTAATGCCTATGAGGCCAAGAAGCAAAGAGAAAATCTTCAAGCCAGCACGGATCGCTTGGATCTGATGGGGATTGCTGTCATGCTTCTGAACCGTAGAGCAAACTGTGCACCTGCCCAGGCGGGCACATACCTCAACCTCAGAACGCTGGTTCGACATAGGAAAAAGCTTGTGAAGATGAAGACGGGAGTGAGCAATCGGATCCATACTGTTATCGATCGGCTTTTTCCTGGTTTTTTAAACGAGAAAAAAAGCGGCATTAAGCCCTTTTCAAAAAGCTCTTTGTATTTGATGAGTGATCGTTTCAGTGCACAGCAAATCTGTCGTCGCAGGCGATCAACTCTCATAAAACACCTCAAACGGTTCGGAACTAAGGACGCTGAAAATAGAGCCACAAAGCTTCAGGCTTATGCAAAGCGGGTGCTGACCCCCCTGGAGGAATACACCGCAACGCTACAGCTTTCCCTCGCATATAATATTAAACATTATCGGTGCTTGCAGGAAAATATAGACCATCTTGAAAAAGAAATTGCATTGCTTCTAAGCCAAACTCAAGGGGCGTTTTTGACCAGTATCCAAGGGATCGGTATTGTTTTATCGGCTGGTGTTACCGCCGAGATCGGCAATCCTTTTGCTCAAAAACCATTAAACAACCTGGTCTCATATGCTGGAATCGTCCCACGGGTGAAACAATCCGGAGGAAGTGAAGGGCAACCGTATATAGGCCGTGTCAGCAAAAGGAACAATCATATCCTCAAAGATTATGTTGTCCAATCGGCATTTCATATTGGGCGATATGGTCCGAAGGATCTGTTGCTTGATTATAAAAGACGTGAAGCACAAGGACAGCACGCTGACTTTGGTATGGGCCGTCGTTTTATACGGATGGCCATGTGTATGATGCAAACATCGCAAGTTTATCTTCCGCCACGTCTTCGAAGCAACAGCGTCGATCAAAGAGATAAGGCGGAATACTATCTGTACATATGGCCATTATTGAAGGAAAAATGGAAAAGATCGGATGCACTTAAAGCTGCATTTGAAAAGGATCGCCCTTTAGGGCGTTGGCGGCAGATCGTCCAGCATTTGTATGACATAGAGCTCGATATATAACCAAACACCGGATCAAACACAAAAGCGAAAATTGATGTTACGCCTTTCGACGGACAGGATGGCTCCATATATCTGCCGCGGAACTTCAGAATAAATGAATGTCATTGACGGCTTAAATTAAGAGTGCCAACCCTGTCCGTCCGAAGTTTTTATTATGGCTCCAAGGAGCTCTGATTCTTTTTAAAAAAGAGATCTAGTCATACCAGATTGCCAAAATCGGACATTTATGGACAGGGTTTTCCACCGGATACGTCAAAAGTGTAAGTATCAATTTATTGTGAAGGTGTTATCCGGATCAAAGAGGTTTTTTAAAACTGGTCAGAACCGGTAAGGGGGAGCTGTTGTCTTAATAAGGGGTGAAAAAATGGCTTGATTTTGTTCTGGGTACTCTTATAATTGTCGTGTCAATTCAAGGGAATCATAATTATCTCTGCCAAGTGTGCCCAAAACGTGTTTTTATCATAGGTTTTTCTACCAAAAAATTCATCAAAAATTTACCCCTTTAAATAACACTAAAGCTATTAATATCATGTTTTTAGACACAAATCAAAATGTCTTATGCTGTCAGGCACAAATATATTGACTACAATCCCACAAGAGATGCGGAAAGAACCAAAGGTCAAGGCACTACCAAAAAACAGAAAATAAGGGTTCTAACAGCTAATGAAATCAATGCGTTAATTGATGCAGAATCAGACTTGAAATATAAAACCCTTTTCCAACTTGCAATCTTCAGCGGAGCAAGACAAGGTGAGATTTTAGGGCTTAAGTGGTGAGACGTTGATTGGGAAAACAACCAAATTCAAACACGGCGTACTCACAACAATGATGCATGGTATAACACAAAGACCGATGCTTCAGATCGTAAAATTGATTTAGGGCTAGCAATGATGACCGCTCTGAAAAAGTGGAAACTGGCTTTTCCAACAAGCAAACTTGATTTAGTGTTCCCAAATAAAGCTAAAAATCCAATAAACCATAACAACTTGGTTAACAGGCATTTCAATCCCGCCCTGAAAGCCGCAGGACTCCC
>JAFDCA010000141.1 GCA_019313025.1 Deltaproteobacteria bacterium | reverse complement strand
TGTCATACCAAGGGTTGCGGATTCAAGGCAAATTCCGAATAAATTCCTTAAGATCTTCAGATGTCAGGCTCTCCCATAAGGTTTCTTCCTTGTGGGGTTCCAGGGTAATGGTGGGCGACAAACCTTTCTCATTTATAAACTGAAAAAGGCCTGCAAAGTCAGCATTTCCTTTCCCGACGGCAAAATGTGTATCTTCTTCGCCGTTGTTGTCATGCAGGTGAAGTTCCATTATTTTTTCACCAAGCGATTCAACCCATTCTTTGAGGGGGCGTTTTCCAAACACATGCTGATGGCCTATATCCAGGCAAAATCCGAAAGCATCGGACGGAATCGCATTAAAAAGAGCACCGTGCACTTCAGGACTCGTCTCATAAACATTTTCCAGCAAGAGCTTAAAACCGAGCCGCTCTGCACAATTTACATGGGATGTCCATGTCGCAACGCTGTTGGCAAGCCATTCTTTCCAATGCTCTCTATAATGGCACGGATCATAACCGGTGTGACAAACCACATTGACGGGCTCAAAAACAGGAAGGATCTCAAAAAAACGCTTCAGCCGCTTTCGTGTTGCCGTTAACATCATATTATCGAGTCCTCCTGGAACCAAATCCATAAAAGGACCGTGCAAGGTTATTTTTCGTTGGTTACTTTTTAAAATTTCTGCGATTTTTCTGAACTCTTTATCTGATATTGAATCGAGTGCAAGAGCATCTATTCCAATTTCAGGGTTTATGCCGTATTCCATGAACAAAGGAAGGTAATCATTTTTTAGTTTTAGAAAGGGAACATTCACCTGAACTTTTTCGAGCAATTGTATAAAATATTTTCGTTCATCCATTATCTTCTCTCAACGTTTGGTGTAACGGGACACCTGGCGTATGCATGTCCGTCTTGCCAGCCCTAAAATCAATTATAATGAGCGATTACTTTATTTACCTTACCTTTTTCATTAAAGAACATGACTTCGATAGCCATCTTTCCAAGAACTGATTTGTAGTAAATAGCGATAGAACCGATACCCTCTGTTACTTCTTTTAATTCAAAATGTAAATCTGGAACTTTCTTAAACGCTGCTTCCCAGTAATGCCTTATGGTGTCTTTCCCTTTTAGTGTTCCGGTTTCTGTACCCAAAGCCATTTTAATCATGGGAGTGGTAATTTCAAAGTTGTCACTATAGTGAGACAAGATCCTGTCCAATTCATGTGAATTCCATGATTCAATCCATTCTTTAGCAAATTCTTTTATATTAAACGTCATGATTTTCCTTCTTATTTCTTTTTTTCTAAACGAGATATTGTTTTGTTAATGTAGTGTTGGAGGGAAGGTTGTTTTTCGGTAATTAAAAGTTCTTTTAAACAGTCAACATGGGACTGGTCTCCAAGCCTGTCTATACCTGAAACAGCAGCATATCGGACGTTGCCATCCGGACTTTTTAGACTCTTGACAAAATATGGGAGGACTTTTTTTCTTTCCGAAAAGGGGGTTTCTAAACGCATCATAGTGATCACGTTCTCCTGGATTCGTGGATTGGGGTGGGTGTAAAAATGCTCCAGATCCTGGAAATATTCCGGATAGCCCAAATTGCCGAGTGTAAAGAAAAGCGTTCTGATCTGCTCCTCATCCGAGGTATGATATAATAATTTTCTCAATGGTGAAACAATGTCGGGATCTCCCTTTTTAAGATACCGATCATTCCGTTGATACTCCGAATATTTAGATAGGGTCTGCAAAGCTATTTTTTGTATCTCGGGTTCAGGACGACTTAACAGGTTTATAATGGAAAATTTGGAATAAGAAACAGCTTCCTTGCCGTGTATAAAAACAGCTTCACCCGCAGCCATACGGACATCCGAAGAAGAATCCTCGAGAAGCATTAGGAGACTCTTCATGATTTCGGGAGACAATTCCGGCGTGCAATGGTCGGATAAGAGCTTACATGCTGCGGTTCGAACTGCAGGATCTTTGTATGACAAAATTTTTCCCGTTGCAACCAATATATCGCCCTTATGAATGCCTCCGGTTGTCATTATTGGCGAACCGGTCATTTCCTCTAACGCATCGATAATTATCTTGGAATTATTTGAAAAAACATTTTTCTTGAACCGCTCTACTTTTTTCGGAATGATTTTTTTGAAAAACAACTTTTTTTCTTCTGATTCCGGACATCGCAGAATCGCCCGATAGTACTTTTTTGACATGTATTCTTCAATCGTTGCTTTTTTTAACCTGTGTTCATGCTGCAAATCTGAAGGTTTCAAAAAAGAAATGTAAATCATCTTGGCCTTTACATTTTCATTAGATGGCCAGTACCCCGATTTGCATATATATAAATCGGCCTCGCTCGCCCGACCAAAACGGGAAGGATGCATAAAATCCGAGTCTTGAAGGATAAAACATCCCTGCCGATCTGTTTCTTTGTTAATCTCTCTCCGCCATAGATAGGTCGTGTCTACCGGATTAACTTCCTGCTTGCTGACAATGAGTCGAGCGGTGGCATTGGTAATTGGATGACCGGTTTGGTCATCCACCACGATGATTTTCCAATCTCTGCCGTAAAGGGGACCGACAAGGACAAATGCGACAAGGGCTGCTGTTAAAAAGAATTTACCGACATATCTTTTTGTCATATTTATACCACGAATCCCGACTTAGTTTTAAATAAAAGAGTAACTCCCCGGCTCAGAGGGTAGCCACGCACCGCGAATAGGCGGCGGGTGGTAGGAAGGCTAGACATCTGCAGATAGCGACGGGCTCTTCGACGCGGTGGTGGTGGTTCGACGGCCTGGGTGGCG
>JAFDCA010000140.1 GCA_019313025.1 Deltaproteobacteria bacterium | reverse complement strand
CCGGCCGCCGAAAAACTGGAATGAGCTGGTTAAATATTCTGAAATATTGACGATCCGGGAAGGAAACCAGACCAAACAGTACGGTTTGATTATCCCGGGTGGATGGAATGACTGGATCTTTGAAGCCTTTGCTCGTCAAAACGGTTCACAGCTTATTAAGGAAGACGGTTTGACCGTAACATTTAATTCACCTGAAAATTTAGAGGCCTTAAAGCTCTGGGTAAATCTGATGCAGGAACGAAAAGTGTGCCCGGTTCTACGACCCTGGAACATAACGCCGGATGATTTCATCGGCGGCGTAACCGCTATGATGTATTATTCCACAGGCGGTATGGCAAAAATCAGAAAGACTGCAAAATTTAATTGGGATGCTGCATTTCAGCCAGCCGGCAAGCAATATGGCACACCGGTGGGGGGTGGAGACTTTCATATTTTCAAAGGTATTCCCAAAGAGAATCAAGACGCTGCGTGGAAATTTGCAAAGTTTATGACCACTCCGAAAATGGCGGCCCATTGGAGCATTGAATCCGGATATGTCGCCGTGAACAAAAATTCTTACGATCTGCCGGAAATGAAATCATTTCTGGAAAAATTCCCACAGATGACCGTCGCAAGAGATCAGTTGGATTATGCCTATCCCAAAATGATGGCCGTTAATTATCAACTCATCCGTAATGCTATGACCACAAACTTAGATGCCGCGCTAGAAGGCAAAAAATCGCCTGAAAAGGCCCTGATGGATGCACATAAGCTCATGGAAGAAGCCATTAAAGGAAAATAACCAATAATTCAATCCGAGCCCCTCATTCTAAAGAGGGGCTCTTATCGAGCAAAAACCGATGCGAGAAAAACTTGAACAATTTCGAGGCTACCTTTTTTTGATACCCGGGATGTTTTTTTTGATGCTGTTTACTTACCTGCCCATTCTCTGGTCTTCCTGGTTAAGTTTCAACCGCTGGAATCTATTATCACCCAAACCAAAATTCGCCGGATGGGAGAACTTCATTGAACTATGGCAGCATGATGTTTTCTGGTTGATCATGAAAAATACCTTTTTTTTCGTATCCATCAGCATTTTCCCGACGATGTTTTTGGCTCTGGTATTTGCCATCCTGATCGACGAGCGATTGAAAGGCAGGGTGTATTATATCTATAGCCTGTTTTATCCCACCTTAATTCCTATGGCTGCGGCAGCTATGCTTTGGGTGTATATCTATTCGCCAAATCTGGGTATCCTCAATATATTGCTGGCCAAGCTCGGATTTCCCAAGCTGGGCTGGCTGGGTAGCTCTGAAACATCCTTGTGGGCGTTGATCATCATGACTTTTTGGAAAAATCTGGGATTCTTTATGCTGATTTACCTGGCTGGCCTTCAAAATGTGAATCGCGAACTATATGAAGCCGCCTATATCGATGGTGCCGGCTGGTGGCGCAGACATATTAGCATTACCTTTCCTCTGGTGGGTCCCACTTCGCTGTTCGTTCTGGTGACGGCTATTATTTTAACCTTTAGGGTTTTCGACCAGATTCACCTGATGACCGAAGGGGGTCCCGGAAACAGTTCCAATGTGATCGTTTATTACATTTTCGAAAACGGCTTCAAATTTTTCGACTGGGGCAGAGCCACCAGTTTAACCACGATTTTGGTCTGTATTCTGTTAACTCTGACCCTTATCATATTTGGGATTTTTGGAAAGCGCATTACCTATACATCAGACTAATTCTGGAGACGATTCATGGAAGAAAAAAAATATGAGATCGTCATAAAAATATTTGTTCTTCAAATAACAGCCATTGTCATGATTTTGCCTTTCATCTGGCTGGTTTCAACGGCACTAAAAAGTCCTTCGGAGGTTTTTACTGAAAACCTTAAATTGCTTCCGGAAACGTTTAGATGGTCAAACTTTGTTGAAATCATGGACCAAGCACCTTTCTGGCTTTACATGGGCAATACGATCATTGTCTGTGTGGGAATCCTCATTATTCAGCTCCTTTTGGTCATACCTGCAGCCTATGCTTTCGCACGCCTCAGTTTTCCTGGTAAGGATGTGGTGTTTCTTTTGTTCGTCATTCAGATCATGCTGCCCCTTGAGTCTATTATCATCCCTAATTATCTGATTACGAAGAAACTCGGACTGCTGAATACCCGGACAGGTTTAATATTGCCGTTTGTGGCTAGTGGGTTCGGCACCTTTATGCTTCGCCAGACCTTCAAACAAATCCCACAATCCCTTGAAGATGCAGCACTGCTGGACGGTGCCGGACACCTTCGGTTTATCTGGCATGTGCTCATTCCGCTTTCAAGACCGACAATTGTAACGTTTTCCATGATCAGCATTGCCACTCACTGGAACGATTATTTCTGGCCATTGATTATCACGGACACAGATAATGTCAGAACTCTCACTATTGGCTTAGGTATGTTTGTTCAACAAGAGAGTGGATCGGATTGGAGCCTTTTGATGGCTGCAACTCTTTTTGTCTGTGCTCCTATAATTGTGTTTTTCCTTGCAACTCAAAAAACATTTATCAAAAACTTCTTGACGTCCGGTATCAAAGGTTAAAACGAAAAACCAATAGATTCATTCTGCTTATAGTTCCTTGCAAGTTATTGAAAAAACACGCCTCATGTTTAATTAAATTAACACAATCGATCTATCTTGACCTCAGCAAACAAGCGTTCTACGAGATACACAGAGGATAGCAATAACACCAATTGAGAGAAGTAAGATGGCTTATGCAAAGCAATCAAGCTTTTGAATACTCAGCCAATGGTAATGAGCTTGTTAAATGTGAAAATTGCGGCAAGCGATATGTAATTAAACCTAAAATTACACAAATTAGAAGCACATCGAATTGCCCCACATTAGTTAAAAAATACATTCTTACTTTAGGCAATTACCTCAAATTTGACCAGAATGTAGACTTGTTGTTTTTTTTATTCATGCAGAAACAAATCCAAATCTATTCATAGTAAATTGATCAAACAATATATTCATCTTACTAAAAATAGAGTATATCATAGGGTCATTGATAAAGGATTTTGTTCATGTGGAAACTTATCGGTGGAGTGCTCGTTGGTTGGGGTCTCGGCAGTAATGATTCCGCAAACCTCTTTGAAACAGGAGTGGCGGCTAGTGTCGTGAAATACAAAACAGCCGTCATTCTTATCTCTATCTTTGTTGTTGTGGAAGCGCTTTTTGAAGGTTAAAAGAGTATGGGGACAGTCGGAGAAATGTCAAATCTGTCCCACATGTCAGCCTTCATCGCGGCACTATCTGCAAGGCTTTGTGTAGCAGTTTTCTCATATTTCTCACTTCCAATCTCAACCTCTCAAGCGATTATGGGATCAATACTGGGGATCGGTATGATTTCAGGATTTCCAGACTTTTCTCGTCTTTACAAGGTTGTGATCTGTTGGGTATGCGACTGCATTTTTTTAAGCGCGAAATCTAAGCCCTGGTAGACACCACGATCTCTTTTGACCGTTCCCGATGGCTGAAATTAGCAAGCGCATTTCTCAAATTTCATGATATATAGTGTTCACTTCCTCGAGAATTGTATTTCAGGAAATTGTATATTCGGTATGCGTAACCCACACTTTGGGTGGATTGTGTACTTCGGCTATAAATAGACAACCATAAATTAT
>JAFDCA010000139.1 GCA_019313025.1 Deltaproteobacteria bacterium | reverse complement strand
GGTCATAGTATAACGGAGATCCCGTCTTCATTGAAGCTAACGCGGGGAAATAAAAAAAGCTTTTATCACGAAAGTACGAAAATTCGAAAACACGGAAAAGGTGATGGTTGTTGTGCTTTCTTTTTTTCGTGTTTTCGTGATTCTATTTTATTTGTTTGAGCCCTATGAAACTTTTAAAAAAAACCCCCATGATCGAACAGTATCTGTCCATCAAGGAAAAGTATACGGATACGATACTTTTTTACAGGATGGGGGATTTTTATGAGATGTTTTTTGAGGATGCCGAAATTGCATCCAAAGCCCTTGAAATCACCCTAACGTCCAGGAACAAGAAGGATGAAAATCCGATTCCCATGTGCGGTGTGCCGTACAAGGCTGCCAAGGGATATATCGCCCGTCTAATAGATCAGGGTTACAAAGTTGCAATATGTGATCAAGTTGAAGGCCCTGCTCTGGCTAAGGGGTTGGTCAAAAGGGAAGTCGTACGTGTTATCACGCCGGGCATGATCCTTGACAATGAAATGCTGGATGAAAAGTCAGATAATTATGTTCTTGCTCTGGCCCGGGACGATGATGCTGCCGGACTCAGTTATTTGGATATTTCAACCGGAGTTTTCCGGGTCACAGAGTCCCGTGATATGAATTCAATTGTTGACGAGGCACTTCGAATATCGCCCAGTGAAATTCTCTTGCCGGAATCCTCCAAAAGCGACCGTTTTTTTTCGTCGATTCTAAATGCCATGGCAGACCGATCCATCACCTTTATATCTGACACCGCATTTAAGTTCGCAAGGGGACGTGAAAGACTTGTTGATCAATTCAAAACCTTTTCCCTTGAGGGTTTTGGTTGCGAGCACTTAAAGGCGGGCGTCCGCGCTGCGGGTGCCCTTGTATTTTATATTGGAGAAACTCAAAAACAAAAAATTGAACATTTATCATCTATTGAGTCATATTCCCTTAGTAATTACCTTATTGTTGATGATATAAGTTTCCGTAATCTTGAGATAAATAAAAATATAGTTTCAGGATCCAGGCAAGGAACCTTGCTGGGTATTATGGATCGTACGGTGACGGCCATGGGGGGCAGGCTATTGAAAAGGTGGATCAGATCTCCGCTGATGGATGTTCCCGAGATAGAATCCAGACAACACGCTGTTGGAGAAGCAAAGGACAAAATATCGATTCGCCGTAATATCCGAGAAAAACTAAAATTGGTGCATGATCTCGAACGTCTCGGAAGTAAAATTGTCATGGGCCAATCAAATGCGCGGGATCTTGTTGCGTTAAAAAATTCTTTGAACACTCTGCCGGATATATGGTCCTTGCTTTCAAATCTTAATTCGGAACTCTTTAAATGTCATCAGAATATCGATAACTTATGTGAACTGGCCGACCTGGTCGAAAGCGCTATCCGTGAAGATGCACCTCCGACCATCAATGAAGGCGGTATCATCAAAACCGGCTACAATGCAGAACTCGATGAGCTTATTTCCATTAGTCGGGACGGGAAAAAATGGTTGGCCAGACTCGAGGCAAAAGAAAAGGATGTAACGGGAATCAACACGCTAAAAGTAAGGTATAACAAGGTGTTCGGATACTTTATAGAGATTCCCAAAGCCAGATCAGAAGATGTCCCTTTGCACTACGTTCGCAAACAGACCCTTGTAAATGCAGAGCGTTATATTACCGATGAGCTAAAAAAGTATGAAACGAAAGTTCTGGGTGCTGAAGATCAGCGGGCTGTCCTTGAATACGACTTGTTTAATCAGATAAGAGACAAGGTGATTAAAAATAATGCGGCCATTCAACAGGTCGCACATTTTCTGGCCCGTTCGGATTGTTTGCTGAATCTGGCTGAAGTTGCCGACCAAAATGACTACCACCGGCCGGAGTTTAACGCCAATGGTTATATTTTGATTGAGGACGGGCGTCATCCGGTGGTGGAAAAAATGATTACCGGAGAGCGTTTTGTACCAAACACCATTCAGATGGATGATACCGAAAATCAAATACTGGTTATCACCGGTCCCAACATGGCCGGCAAATCGACGGTTCTTAGACAGGTGGCGCTGATGGTACTTTTGGCCCAAATGGGCTCTTTTATACCTGCAGCACGTGCTTCAATAAGCATTACGGACAGAATTTTTACACGGGTGGGGGCGCTGGACAATCTATCTCAGGGACAGAGTACATTTATGGTCGAAATGCAGGAAACGGCCAATATCTTAAACAGCGCAACACAAAGAAGTCTCGTTATAATGGATGAAATCGGCAGAGGGACCAGCACCTTCGACGGACTCAGCATTGCATGGGCGGTTGCGGAATACCTCCATGATTTAAAGGGGCATGGTGTTAAGACCCTTTTTGCCACCCATTACCATGAATTGACAGAATTGGCACGTCTAAAGCCCCGATCAAAAAATTATAATATTGCCGTTAAAGAATGGAATGATGAAATTATTTTCCTAAGAAAGCTGGTAGAAGGGGGTACAAACAGAAGTTATGGCATACAAGTGGCTCGACTTGCGGGTATCCCCGGTCCGGTTATCCAGCGCGCCAAAAAGATTCTTTATGATATTGAAAATGATGAATACGGATTGAGGGGGGCATCATTTGCCCTGCCTAAAGATCTAAATGCTTCGGGAAAAAAGCATGTGCAGCTTCATCTCTTTTCCAGGTCGGATCATTTCATTATAGAAAAATTGCAAAAGCTCGACATCTCTAAAATGACGCCGCTGGATGCTTTAAATTATCTGAATGAGTTACAGGAGAAGTCTAAAACCATTGTACTCTAATTAGTTTCCATCCAGAAATGGCCCTTTTCCGCTATTTCTGAATTGGAAACTTAGTTGGTGCCTGATATAGGTTTATGGATGGACACTAATTACAAAAAAACATATGTTTCATCGATTCTTATCCTCTGTATGCTTTTGATGACGTGGCCACGGGTATTATACGCAGCCGCGCCAAAGGACAAGTATTATAAGGCTGAGGCCTGTTATAAAAAACTTCGCCATAATCCCAAAAAACAGAAATATCGAGATAAATGGCTGGGCTGTATTAAAAAGTTTGAAGCGGTTTACCATTACGACTCAAAGGGTCCATGGGCCGCTGCCGGACTTT
>JAFDCA010000138.1 GCA_019313025.1 Deltaproteobacteria bacterium | reverse complement strand
CAGTGATGAGGCAAACAAGTCCGATGACGATGAAAAGCCGTCGTTCTTCAAGATAGGGTTTTATCAAATATATAGATTTCATAAAATATATTGTTTATTGTAAATAAACACTATTATAACAGAATCTGATACGGGTCAAACATTAGTCGATCGTTTCGCTAAACCATACGGTGCATGAAAGCATCAAAAGATATTTTATAATTCAAAATGATGTCAAAATGTATCGAATTTGTGAAATATTCCTATTCGTCATCACATTGACTTTCATGCCGGTGCCTGTTATGTTAATCATTTATGAAAACTGGAAGCATCGTTGAATATATTGACCGCCAAAAGATAATGTGTGCGGTAGTATTGGAAGTTAAAAATCAAAGACTTAGACTTCTAACCGAATCCAACCGTGAAGTCAACCTTTCATCCAACCGCGTGGCACACACGTGTAAAACATGCCTCGATTTGTCCATGGGGCGAAATAAGATGGTTGACACCCTAAAAGAGATCGTCAGCCGACGTAATGCCTTAATCGACGATGTCGATATCAAGGAATTGTGGGAAATTTTAAATACGGAGCAAGAATGGATCGATTTGAAGACCATGACGGAATTCTGTTTCCCCGACAGTCCGAATGATGATCACGAGTCCGCAGTAATCAGGGCGTTTTTTCAAAACAGGCTTTATTTTAAATTCCAGCACGATCGATTTTTTCCGAACACCCAAGACCACGTCGAACAAAAAATTTCCTGTGAAAGAAAAGTGGAACAAAGGAATCGTATCATCCAAGAAGGAGGAGACTGGCTGGCAAACATGATGAACGACCCTAATCCTTTAATACCCCAGGATAAATTAAAAATCGTAGATATACTCAAATCACTTTATCTTTTTGAAAAAGAAAATGAAAACTACGACCTTGGCAAGGCAATTCTTGCAAGGGCAGGCATAGATCCTGATGAAGAACTTTTCAATGTCTTGGTCAAGTTGGGCGTGTTTCGTGAAAACGAAAATATAGACCTTTACCGGTATGACATATCGACTGTTTTTTCTGATGAGTTAAATCAATATACGACTCGGCTTATCGCTTCAACCAGAGATTCTTTAGACGCAGAGCACCGAAAAGATTTAACAATGGTTTCCCTGATGACCATAGACGGGCAGGCAACGTTAGACTATGATGATGCGATCAGTTTAGAGGATTGCGGTGATCACTATCGTCTGGGTATTCATATCGTTGATGTTGGACACTTTGTTAAAAAGGGGGACATTATTGATCAGGAAGCTCTTTCTCGCGGTAGCTCAATTTATATGCCCGATCAGAAAGTTCCCATGCTGCCATCCTCTCTCGCTGAAGATCTTTGCAGTCTTAAAGCCGGCCAACTGCGTCCCGCCATCAGTATATTGGTAAATTTAAACAGATCCTATGATATCATGGATTATGAAATTACCCCCAGTCTCATCAGAGTCTCTCAACAGCTGACCTATTACGATGTCAATGTCATTGCAGATGACAATGAAGATATTATTGCCCTTCGAAACATCGCGGAAAAATTCCGTTTGGAAAGGATGTCTGCCGGGGCTATTCAGATAACCCTTCCGGATATCCATATCTGGATCGCCGATGATGGTGAGATCTCTGTGAGTCGGGTTAATAGAGAAAGCCCCGGGAGAATGCTGGTTTCGGAGATAATGATCATGGCAAACTGGTTAATGGCCAAGTTTTTGGCAGAACATAAAGTTCCTGCTGTTTACAGATCCCAGGCATCACCCAGAGAAAGACTCTATAAAGCAAATAATGGCACATTGTTTCAAAACTGTATGCAGCGAAAGCTTTTGAGCCGTTTTATTCTCAACCCTGAACCTGAAAAACATTCGGGTCTGGGACTCAATGCCTATGTCACCGCTACATCACCGATTCGGAAATATTTTGATCTTGCCACTCAAAGACAGATTCGGTCAGTTTTCGGTTTGGAAACGCCTTCGACGCGAGAAGAAATCAATAATGTCATTCAGATCCTTGAGCAGCCCATGAGTCATGTTGCTAAAATTCAATTCAATCGCCATCGCTACTGGTTACTGAAATATCTTGAAAAACAAATCGGGCAAAAAGAAGAGGCGATTGTTCTTTTTAAAAAAAGAAATAATTATCAAATTCTTTTAAAAGAATACATGATTGAATGTGAATTGCCTTTGTCAAGAGGCATTGAATTAAAGCCGGAAGATCTAATCCAGGTCACCATACAACATGCCAATGCAAGAAAGGATGTATTGTCTGTATTTATGGGCTAAATCAATGCGCGTATTATTCTGGTACTGTGATGATTTCGACTGGGCACCGGCCATAAAAACACTTCCCGATGTTCCTGAAGCAGATTCTGCTGAAAACAAAAATACGGTGGTGGCGTTTATCCATATCGAACCGAAAGATGTTGAAGCTGGCAGCTCTTGTGAGACCAAGCTGGTTAAAAACGCCAAATGGTTGGCTCGAAAATGGGAAACATCCCGTATCATTCTGCATTCCTTTACCCATTTGGGGCAAGAAAAGGCAGATCCCGAAAAAGCTTTGTCATTGCTGGATCGGACGAAAGAACGGCTTGAAAATGCAGGCTACTCGGTGGATCAAACCCCGTACGGATACTTTCTGGATCTAAAAATTAAAGCACCCGGCCACCCATTGGCAAGGGTGTATAAGGAATTTTAACGACCACAGTAGATTATATAAAATTAATTTGAAATTTAGCACTTGCCAAAAATATGTTCCGATTGAATGAATAACGGTCACAAATTACCGTAAGCCGCCGGATGATTTCGTTGAGGTCGGGAAGCTGTCTGATCAAATTAGAGCGCGTTAAAGAGAACATCTTCTAAGTATTTCAATTAAAACATAAAATCAAACTACTGAACGATATT
>JAFDCA010000137.1 GCA_019313025.1 Deltaproteobacteria bacterium | reverse complement strand
ACCGTCCTGGGTGGGAATCGTATATAGGTGTAACAAAGCCTGTTCATCAGCGCCAGGCTTTGCTACGCTAAACCGTTAAGCTTATTATTTAGGATGGCACTCGTTACAACTGGTCGGAACATTTTTTATCTTTGTTTCCGATGCCTTGTATAACATTTCCTTTTTTTTCTGCTTGGATTTTATTTCTTTATGACACCCGATGCAGCTTTGGTGATAGGCATATTTAAAATACTTTATCCCATCTTCAGTATACGCCAGGTATTTTGTCGGCTTTTCCGGCGCTTTCAAAAGATCATGACATTTTGATGTTGTACAGTTGGTGACCTTGGTATTTGCTTCCCATTTGTGATGGCATGTTCGACAATCGAACGAAAAATGTTTGGCATGATTGAATTCAACCGGAGCTCTCTTTTGTTCGACCGAGGGATCGGGTTTCAGGACAATAATGCCCATGGGGACACACATATCCTCAACAGCTTCTATTGTATCGCTTTTATTCTCTCCGGTGGCATTTAGCGCTAATCCAAAAACAAAAACCATCACCAAACACAACACCCCCACTCGTAATCTGTACATCCTGTTCCTCCTCATGAAAAACAATAAATTAAGCTTTGGACGATCTTTTTGTCAAAAATTTCAAAAAATTATATTAAATTAAAACCAAGCTATGTTGAAATAAGAAAATACTTATGCTAAATAATTAAAAAAATTTCAATGAAAAAAGTGAGTGTCGATGCTTTTTTTTTACTGACAATCAAATTATTTGAGGGGTCAGGGTGTTTTTGTTGTAAACACTTATGTTCGTGTTCGCGTGGCGTGCCCCCGTTTCACTTTGGTGTCTACGTATCTGGTCATTTCAAAAACTTAGCAGCGGTGGCATTCCTGCTCCCTTTGCATTCTCCCGGAAAAAGCATGCGGGAGCCGCGGTCTCACTTACTGCTAAGTCATTGAAACGACAAGGCCACTTCAACCGTATCGCACCATGCAAACGCACACCCCTGAACGCGTATATTTGTGTTAATAAAACTCCCCTCGACCCCTCATTTCTTTAGTGTTATGCCACAGTTTGAGACGCTCAATTTAGGTTTTTAAAACTGTTCTTGTAGAGGAGGTCGTAAGTTCAATATGAAATATTCTCAAGCACAACAGGGTCGCATTTTTGTGATACGCCTCGAGCATGGAGACATCATTATATTAAATTTATAACCAGAAAGGATAAGCTAAAATGCAGATAACGTTTTACGGTGCGGTTCGGGAAGTTACAGGTTCAATGCATCTGATCGAAACCGGAAATAATCGAATTTTACTCGATTGTGGGATGTTTCAGGGACGCCGGAAAGAGAGCAATGAAAAAAACCGAAACATACCGGTCGATCCGAAAACCCTTACCAACGTCGTGCTTTCCCATGCCCACATCGACCATTCCGGCCGAATTCCGATACTGACGAAAAACAATTTCCACGGCCGTGTGTTCTGTACACGTGCCACCGAAGATGCCAGTCACTACCTCCTTAAGGATTCCGCCTATATCCAGGAGTCGGATGCCGATTATCTGAACTATAAAACCGTCCGATCAGTTCTGGCCGAACTGGATACCTCCGGACCTCATAAAAAGATTTCAAAAAAGAAACTCAATAACATCAAGAAAGAACTGAAAAAAGATGGCCATCGGATTAACACCGAAAAAATCAACGAACTTCTGTTGAAATATCGTCTTGAAGGCGTGACACCGCTATACAGCATTGAAGATGCTGAAAATGCCCTGGATCATTTTGAAGGATATCCCTACCGAAACCCGGCGACAATCGGAAAAGATGCCACCTGCACATTTTATGAAGCCGGTCATATTTTGGGCTCGGCCATATCCATTCTCAAATTCCGGGAAAACGGAAGAAAATTTACCATCTGTTATTCCGGTGATATCGGCAGATTTGAAAAACCGATTATAAAAAACCCTGCGCTTTCTTTCTTAAACGACGATATTGATGTGGACTTGATGATTATGGAAAGTACTTATGGGGACCGCGTACACGAGCCGTTAGAGGATTTAAAGCCCCGGCTGAAAAAGATTTTCACTGAAACTTTTCAGCGAAATGGATCGGTTATTATACCGGCATTTGCCTTTGGACGCACCCAGGAGCTTTTATATCTTATTCACGAATTGTATAATGAAGGCGAAGTCCGGAAAGTTCCGGTATATGTAGACAGTCCGCTGGCCACCCATATTACCCGGGTCTTTGGAGAACATCCTGAAGTATATGATAACGAAACCCATGAAACCTTTTTAAAAAAAGGTAAAAATCCATTCTTTTTTGATAAGGTTCGTTTTGTGGGATCGGTGGAAGAATCCATGGCCCTGAACCGTGAAGAGACGTCGCATATCGTCATCTCGGCCTCGGGGATGTGCGAAGCCGGCCGTGTCCTGCATCATCTGCGCCATAAAATCCACAATCCCCGCCATACGATCCTCATTGTCGGTTATATGGCTCAGAACACCCTGGGTCGCCGCATTCTCGAACAGGGCCTCGAATATGAAAAATCAGGGCGAAAAGGATCACCACCTTTATTAAAAATTTTAAATAAAACGTATCCGTTAAAAGCCCATGTCGAGAAGCTGAGCGGTTTTTCCGCGCATGGCGATAAGAATGAGATGCTTCGTTTTCTCAAAGAATCGAATTTGAAAATCAAAAAGATCGCCGTTGTTCACGGCGAGGAGGATCAGTCCCTGGCATTTGCAAATCATCTACAGCAAGAAGGCTTTCCGACAATTGTGCCCCATCCGGGAGTAACAATTGGAATAGAAGCGGATTGATGATAGACGCTGCAGATCAAAATAAAGACCTCTCTTTATTGGCTGCCGTCTTTACGGTGTTCATATGCATGCTCTTCGGCGCCAATGCCGTGGCCATTAAAATCAGTCTTGAAGGTATCGGTGTCTTTACTTCGGCAGGCATAAGGTTCGGTATTGCATCAATAACCATTTTCTTATGGGCAAGAATCACCGGACGGTCTTTTAAAATTAAAAAAGAGCAGATCCTTCAACTTTTTGTGATCTCTATTGTTTTTACAATCCAATTATCTCTTTTCTATCTTGGTCTCAACAAAAGCAATGCTTCTCGTGGAACCCTGCTTGCGAATTTTCAGCCTTTTTTTACCCTGTTTCTGGCACATTTTTTTATTCCCGGTGATCGGATTACCCAACGAAAAATTATTGGCATCTTAATGGGTTTTGCCGGTGTTGCTTTCGTATTTTTAGAGAAAAAAGGGGTGACGAGCGAGTTTAATATAGGGGATATGATGATCCTGACGGCCGCCTTTCTCTGGGCCTGCAATGCGGTTTATACCAAACGGATTATATCCGCGTTTCAGCCGTTTCAGCTGGCACTTTTTCCCATGTTTTTTTCGGTGCCGTTGTTTTTTATGGCAGGTGTTTTATGGGATCACCAAATGATTGCGGTTATTGATGCCAAAATTATCGGTGCCATGGTGTATCAGAGTTTGGTAACGGCATCCTTTGGTTTTGTGGTCTGGATGAGTTTGCTGCAAAAATACGGGGCCGTGGCATTGCATTCTTTTATCTTTATTATGCCCATCACCGGCGTTGTATTAGGGGGGCTGATTTTAGGGGAACCGATAACCATTAACATCCTTATTGCCATGCTGTTGATCGTAGCCGGGATACTGATTATTCATTATAAACAAAAGAAGCCAATACCCCTTTCTTCCATCGGAAGGAACATATAGACGTCTTTAAAGAGAGGCTGTTGAAAAAAAAATATGGCGATGCTAATAAATGTACAATGACCAACAAAAAGCACATAAAGGACCCAACCATGCCTAAGCCATTTCAACATCTTCATCTCAATCTGGTTTCAAAGCTGATCCTATCCGTGGGTCTGACGTTGCTTTTGAGCATATCCGTATGGGCCTATTTTAATATTAAATATCAGACCAAAAAGATTATGAAAGACATTATGGTGGGAACCGACAGATTGAGCAATACCATTATTCTTGGTGCCCATTATGCCATGATGCTGAATTCAAGAGAAGACATCAACCAAATCATTAACAATATCAGCAAACAAAAAGAAATTGATACGATTCGGATATATAACAAAAAAGGACAAATAAAATTTTCGAACCGCCCCTTGGAAATCGACCTGGCGACCAATATAAAAGCAGAAGCCTGTGATGTGTGCCATCGGGAAGAACCGCCTCTGGCCGAGCTTGATTTGTCACAAAAAACCAGGACGTTTTATTCTTCTAATGGGCATCATCTTTTAGGGATTATCAGTCCGATCCGGAATGAAGCCGGCTGTTCGTCCGATTCCTGCCATGTGCATCCCGAAGGGAAAAAGATACTGGGGGCGCTGGATGTGGTGGTCTCCCTTGAGCAGACAGATAACGACATCGCGTTTCTTAAAAACGGAATCATTTTTCTGGCTGTTTTTGCTTTTCTGGTAACTTCTGCCATCATTTTTGTCTTTGTGTTGAAATTTGTCAATCAGCCTATAAAAAAGCTCATTGATGCCAGCAATCTCATTGCCAAAGGGGAGTATTTAAGCAATATCGACATCAATCAAAACGACGAAATAGGGCAATTGTTTGTGGCCATCAACGAGATGGGCAACAGAATTGCGTCAAAGCGGGCCCAACTTGAAAAACAAAGAGATGAATACCAGAATCTTTTTGAGCTTGTCCCCTGTTTGATATCCATTCAAGACCGAAACTATCAGCTCATCAGTTACAACAAGGAATTTGAAGAAACGTTTAATCCAACCCCTGGAGATTTCTGTTTCCGTGTGTATAAAAAACGTGATGAAAAATGCAAGGTCTGTCCGGTGGAAAAGACATTCAAAGACGGACGATCTCACTACGGTCAGGAAACCGGTATGGACAAGAACGGCAATACAACGTATTGGCTTGCCAGAACGTCGCCGATTCAGGACGCACAGGGCAATATTGTTTCGGTCATGGAAGTGTGCCTCGATATCACCCGTATGAAGCAGCTTGAAGAACGGCTCGAAAAATCGGAAAGAAAATATTACGCCATTTTCAACAACATTCCCAACGCTGTTTTTGTGCTGGATGTAAATACTCTTGAAATACTCGACTGCAATAAAAGCGTAAAAGATGTTTACGGATACGAAAAGGATGAGATCATCCATCGATCTTTTCTGGACTTGTTTCTGGACGAAGAAAAAGATCATTATGGTTTCAAAATAATGACCTCTGCCTACATCAAGCAGGTTAAGCATGTCGACAAACGCGGGAGAATGCTTTTTGTCGCCATCCGACTTTCACCATCAGAGTACTTGGGGCAAAAAGTGCTTCTTGTTACCACCAGCGATATCACCAAACGGCTTGAAGCCGAACAACAACTCATTCATGCCGGCAAGATGGCAACATTGGGAGAAATGGCCACCGGCATTGCCCATGAATTGAACCAGCCGCTTTCGGTCATAAAAACCGCCAGCAGCTTTTGCTTAAAAAAAATAAATAATAATGAAGTTATCGAAGACAAAGATCTTTATACCATGCTTGAAAAAATAGACCGAAATGTAAATCGCAGCGCAAACATCATCAGTCATATGAGACAATTCGCCAGAAAATCGGACGTTGTGTTGGCTGAGGTGCAGGTCAATGATGTGCTGAAAAGAGCCTTTGATATTTTTTGCCAACAGCTCAAAGTGAGAGGCATTGATGTGATTTGGGATATCGATGAGAATTTGCCGACCATCATGGCAGATCCCAGCCGTATGGAGCAAGTGTTCATCAATCTTCTTTTAAATGCAAGAGATGCCATAGAGGAAAAGTGGTTGTCTCCAGAATCTGCCTTGGGTATGAAAAAGATTACACTTAAAACGAAATTAGAGGAAAAGGCCGTGATCGTTGAAGTCATTGACAGCGGTATAGGGATTTCAGAAGACATCGCCGATAAGATATTTGAGCCTTTTTTTACCACCAAGGAAGTCGGAAAGGGAACCGGTCTCGGCCTTTCCATCAGTTATGGAATTATCAAAGATTGCCATGGAGACATTAGCGCAACCATGAACGAAACAGGGGAGACCTGTTTCAGGTTAATTTTTCCTGCAAAGGATTCAAAACGATGAAAAAAACAATATTGCTAGTAGATGATGAAGCCGATCTTCGGGAAGTTTTAGATATTTCATTGTCCCATGGAGGTTATGAGGTTTTCACTGCTGAAAACGGGGTGCAGGCGCTTGATATTCTAAAAGAAAAGGACATCCCGGTGGTGATCACCGATATAAAAATGCCCGGCATCGACGGCATCGACCTTCTTAGAAAAATAAAAAATAGCCATCAGGAAACGGAAGTCATTATGCTGACCGGACACGGAGATTTGGATCTTGACATAAAAAGCTTGAAGCATGAAGCAACTGATTTTATTACGAAACCGATTAACGATGACGCGCTGGAAATGGCGATGGTAAGGGCCTTTGACAAAATTTCAATGCGGAAAAAATTGAAAGAATATGACCGTAACAGGGCCATGTATGATATTTTCATCAATGAACTGATTCAAGAAGATGTGCTGGTCATCGGTTCCGACTACCGGATTTTGGATATCAACGAAACCCTTCTAAACAAATTGGGTCTTAAACGAAAAGAGGCTGTGGGTCGATACTGCTATGAAATTACTCACAGGCTGACAACGCCATGTTCCGGCGAAGATCATAAGTGCCCCCTTAAAGAAACACTGATGACCCGAAAGCCGACAACGGAAACCCATATTCACAAAGACAAGGACAATAAAAATGTCTATTATTCAATTTCCGCATATCCGCTTTTTGAAAATGGTGAAGTGATCGGTGCCATCGAGCTTTCCCGGGATATTACGGCGGATATCAATGGCCGACAAGCGATGATGCAGAAGGACAAGCTGGCCTCCATCGGTCGATTGTCCGCCGGCGTTGCGCATGAGATCAACAACCCGCTCACCACCATCCTAACAACAGCCATGTTGATCCAGGAGGACATCGATCCGGACAATCCCATGTACGAAGAGTTGGAGACGATCACCAATGAAACGCTTCGTTGCCGAAAAATTGTTGCCAGCCTTCTCGATTTTGCCCGTCAGACAAAACCGGCTAAAAAACATCACAACATTAACGATATTATTACTGAATGTATCCAACTAACCCGCAAACAGGCTGAATTCAAAGATATACAAATTTTAAATGAACTTTCCGAAAAAGTACCGAAATTGCTGCTGGATAAAGAACAGATTCAACAGGCGTTCATCAATCTTATCCTCAATGCCACCGACGCCACGGACCCTGGAGGTACAATTACAGTTTCAACAGACTTTTCTCCGGACAATCAATTGGTCAACATAACAGTGAGCGATACCGGAAAAGGAATTGCGGCCGAGGTTCTGGATAAAATTTTTGAACCTTTTTTTACCACCCGGGAAATCGGAACCGGTCTCGGTTTGGCCATTACACATGGGATCATCGGACGGCACGGCGGCGATATCCGTGTTCATAGCCGGCCGGGTGAGGGTACGACGTTTACCATCAGGCTTCCACACAACAAAGGAAATTAAGATGACCGCCCATAATCCTTTCATCCTTATCATTGATGATGAGCCTGCGATTTGCCGAAACTGCGTCAAAATACTCTCAAAAATGGATTATGACGTCCGGTATGCCCTCAATGGACATGATGCATTAAAAATGGTGGATGAAACCATATTCGATGTGGTGGTCACAGATTTAAAAATGAGTAACTTAGGCGGTATGGAAGTTCTTCGACGATTGAAAGCGTCTTATCCGGAAACCATGGTCATCGTTATCACCGGATATGCCAGTGTTTCTTCGGCCGTTGAAGTGATGAAGATGGGTGCCTTTGACTACCTCCCGAAACCATTCACACCGCACGAACTGCGCTCGGTTGTCCAACAAGCCCTCGTTCAGAAAGAGAGGCTGCTTCAGAATCGAAAATTTCTGGAACAGAAAAAGCACCGAAAAACATTTTCCCACCAACTCATCGGAGAAAGCCCAAAAATTAAAAAGGTCATTTCCATGGTTCAAAAAGTTGCCCCCACCGATGCCACGGTCCTTGTTTATGGGGAAAGCGGAACCGGTAAAGAGCTGATCTCAAGAGCGATTCATGCCAATAGCCGTAGAAAGAGCAACGTATTTTTTGCTGTAGATTGCGGCACCCTGTCAGACACCCTTTTAGAAAGCGAACTTTTCGGTTACGCCAAAGGCGCGTTTACGGATGCACGCGCTGACAAAAACGGTATCTTCACCCTGGCAAACGGCGGAACCGTTTTTCTGGACGAAATCAGCAATATCAGCTTGAGCGTTCAGAGTAAATTATTAAGGTTTTTAGAAAATCGAGAATTCCTGCCCTTGGGTAGCACCAAAACCGAGAAAGTGGATGTTCGATTGATTTTTGCCACCAATCAAAATCTTGAAGAAATGGTTGAAGCGGGTTCTTTCAGAAAAGATTTTTATTATCGAATTTATGTATATCCGATCATTGTCCCTCCGTTAAGAGAAAGAAAGAGAGATATTTTGCCCATTTCCTATCATTTTCTACAACATTTTTGTCTTGATTTCGGAAAAAAAATCATTGGGTTCGATGATGAAGCAGTGGCACGTTTGACGGCATATGATTGGCCCGGAAACGTCAGGCAACTCAGAAATATCATTGAGCGGGCGGTTATTTTGTGTGAAAAAGATACCATAAGCTCCAAAGAACTGCCGCTTTTGGGAGAGATGGCGGATATTGAAGAATTGATCGACCATGTTCCTGAAACCAATGATGAACTTAAGCGCGTCAAAAAAGAAATTCGGCAAAAAGCGGTTCTTCAGGTCGAAAAGAATTTCGTGATGAATGCATTGATGAAAAACGACTGGAATGTTACCCGCGCCGCCCGGAAGGTGGGGCTTCAAAGAACCAACTTTCAGGCCCTCATGAAAAAACACCGTATCAAGCTTCCAAGAAGCGCCAATCCGGATGCATAAAATGCAATGAGCCCTCCGAGTGCTTTTCTAAAAAGGTTGCGACATGGATAAGTTTTTCACGGCTGTTTTGAAATTCCAAATTCCAAGCATCAAAGATCAAATAAATTCCAAATTCTAAATATCAATAATCTAAATCAGTTCGTTATAGCAGTTGCCAAAAATATGTTCCGATTGAATGAATAACGGTCACGATTTACCGTAAGCCGCTGGATGATTTCGTTGAGGTCGGGAAGCTGTCTGAGCAAAGTAGAGCGCGTTAAAGAGAACATTTTCGAAATATTTCAAATTAAAAAATAAAATCAAACTACTGAACGATATT